>JADGPC010000118.1 GCA_017882645.1 Streptosporangiales bacterium
CGGCCGGGCTGACCGCCGCCGGCATGCCGGGCGCGAAGGCAATCGGCGCGGTCCTGCTGTTCCGCCTGGTGACGTTCTGGCTGCCGGTGCCGATCGGCTGGGTCGCCATGCACTATCTCCAGAAGCACGACGCGCTCTGAATTGTTACGCTGGCGGCCGCATAACTGGCGCCTGACCGGTGAGCTGGGAACGGACCGGCCCGCTGGGCCCGAGTGGGAGGCCCTGGTGAACCGCGAAGGTATCGCGCAGTGGACGACAGCGCTGCTCGCGTCCCCCGGCCGCCGCCGGCCGGCTAAGCCATCCGGGCCTGACGAGGGCCTGGTGGAGAAGCTGGACACGCTCGTGCCGCCCGCCGCGGAACCGGAGAACACGGTCCTGACCGACATTGCCAGGGCGGTCAGGTGGACCGGCCCGCTGTTCGCCCTGTTTTCGGTGATCATGCTGCCGTGGACGATTTACGTCGGCGCATCGCTGCCCGCCCGCGAGGTGTCCCCGAACTACGACGCCGCCTGGGCCGGCTTCGACTTCCTGCTGCTGGCGGCGCTGGCCTGCACCGCGTACTTCGCGTTCCGCCGCTCCCGTTACCTGTCCAGCGCGGCCGCGGCGACGGCCACGCTGCTCGTCGTCGACGCGTGGTTCGACGTCATCACCACCCCCCGCAGCGGACGGCTCGAATCGATCCTCCTGGCCGTGGCCGTGGAGCTGCCGCTGGCCGCCGTCTGCATGTGGCTCAGCTATCACGCCCAGCAGCTGGCCGAGCGCCGGATCGTCCTGCTGCTCCGGCGCCAGCGACGCCCAGGCATCCGATGAAGCAGGCTAGCCCGCTGGCCGCCCGATTTCACAGGCCGCTGAGCCGGTCGTAGACCAGCTTTCCGCCCGCGAACGTCAGGTCGACCTGGGCCAGCGCGATCTCGCCGGCCGGCTGGGCGAACAGGTCGCGGTCGAGCACCACGAGGTCGGCCCGCTTGCCCGGCTCGACCGAGCCCGCGGCCGACTCGGCGTGGTTCACGTAGGCGGAGCCGATCGTGAACGCCGCGAGGGCGTCGGCCAGGCCGATCCGCTCGTCCGGCAGGAACACCTCGCCCTCGCCGGGATCGGCGTACGGGTAGCCGGGCGGTACCGTCCTGTTCACCGCCGTGTGCAGCTCCCACAGCGGATTCGGGCTGGACACCGGCCAGTCGCTGCCGAAGCAGAGCTGCGCCCCGGACCGCAGCAGGCTGCCGAAGGGATACTGCCAGCCAGCCCGTACCGGGCCCAGGTAGGGCAGCGTCAGGTCGGTCATCTGCGGCTCGTTGCAGGCCCAGAGCGGCTGGCAGTTCGCCAGCACCGACAGCCCGCGGAAGCGGGGCAGGTCATCAGGGTGCACGACCTGGATATGGGAGATGTGGTGGCGGCCGTGCCCGGGCCCGTTCGCGCGGCGAGCGGCCTCGACCGCGTCAAGCGCCTCCCGGACCGCCCGGTCCCCGATGGCATGGAAGTGCACCTGGAAGCCGCGCGCGTCGATCGCGGTGACGGCCGCCCTCAGCTCGGCGGCATCGAAGAAGCTCGTGCCGCTGCCGCCACCCCCGTGACCATGCGGGTCCAGGTAGGGCGTGAGCATCGACGCGGTGAAGTTCTCGCACACGCCGTCCTGCATGATCTTGACGCTGGTCGCGCGGAACCGGCCGCCCGGCTCGGCCCGGCTGCGCCGCTCGGCGAGGCCGTCGAGCTGGCCGGTCCCGGCGCCGCGCTGCCACCAGAGCGCGCCCACGACACTGGCGGTGAGCAGCCCGGCCCGGTCCGCCTCCAGGTACGCGTCAAAGCAGTCGGGGATCACGGCGTAGTCGCCGACGATGGCCTCCTGCCAGCTGGTGATGCCAAGCGAGTGCAGGTAGCGCTGGCCCTCCGTGATTCCCGCCACCTGCTCGGCCAGCCCGGGACGGGGCACCACCCGCTCGACCAGCCCCATGGCTCCTTCCTGCAGGGTGCCGGCCGGGGCGCCGTCGCGGTCACGCTCGATCCGGCCGTCGGGCGGGTCAGGGGTACTCGCGCCGACCCCGGCGAGCGCGAGCGCGCAGGAGTTCACCCACGCCGCGTGGTGGTCCCGGTTGGACAGGAAGACCGGCCGGTCTGGCACCACGGCGTCCAGGTCATGCCGGGAAGCAACGCCGCCGGGGAAGACGTCGATCGCCCAGCCGCCGCCGGTGATCCATTCCGCCTCCGGATGGCGCTCCGCGTAGCCACGCACGATCGCCAGGTAGTCGGCCAGCCCGTGCGCGTCGGACAGGTCGCAGCGCAGCCGTTCCAGGCCGCCGGCCGACACGTGCACGTGCGCGTCCGTGAAGCCGGGCAGCAGCATCCGGCCGCCCAGATCGATCACGTCCGTGCGCGGCCCGGCCAGCGCGGTGATGTCCGCGTCGGTCCCGGCCGCGACGATGGTGCCGCCGCGCACCGCCACGGCCTGCGCCCAGGACCGGGCAGCGTCGATCGTGTAGACCTCGCCGCCCCGCAGCACCAGGTCCGGCTGGCTCCCCTGCTCGCTCATCCGCGGTCATCCTCCTCATCGGCAGTGCGCAGCGCCGGGTCGCGCCGGGCCGGGTCACCGAATCCGCCGCCTCCGCTCGTCTCGATCCTGATGACAGATCCGGCCGGGACGACCAGCGAAGCCTTCGACCCGACCGGCAGCGGCTCGCCTGCGGCGTCGAGGACGGTGATCAGCGACGGCCGGCCATCTGTGCCGCCCGCGACCCCGCGCGGCGCGAACCGCGGGTCCGTCTGCTCCGAGTACAACGTCACCATGGCGTCCTGGTCCAGCACCTGGTACTCGCGCCTGATGCCCAGGCCGCCGCGGAACTGGCCGTCCCCCTGAGAGCCGCCGATCAGCTCGGTACGCAGGATCCGGACGCTGTAGCTGGACTCGGCCACCTCGACCGGCATGAGGCCGACGTTCGCCATGTACGTGTCCACGCCGTCGAGCCCGTCACCGCCGCTGTGCGCCCCGGTGCCGCCCCCGACGACCTCGGCCATCACGGTCGGCACCCCGGATCGCGGCGACCTGCTCTCCAGGTTCATGCCGAAGAACGCGACCGTACTGCTCGCGACCGCCCGGTCGGGCCAGATCAGCGAGGCGGCCCGGATCAGTGTGTCGGCCAGCCGCTGGCAGGTGTTATGCCGGACGGACACCGCACCAGGGTGGTGCGGGTTCAGCACCGTACCCCGCGGGCAGATGATCTCGATCGCCCGCAGGATGCCGTCGTTGGTGGTGCGGGCAGGATCGGTCATCGCGCGGACCGCGTACACCACGCTGGCTCTAGTGCTGGCCCACGGCACGTTCATAGCCCCGCGTACCTGCGGCGCGGAACCGCTGAGGTCGACCACGAGCCGGTCTGAGCGCTTGCTGATCCTGGCGTGGATCCTGGTCGGCGGGCCGCCCGCGCCATCGTCGTCGAGGAAGCCCTCCGCCTCGGCCTCGCCATCGGCCAGTTCGGCCAGATCGAGCCGGACGGCACGCTCCACCGAGTCGAGCATCCGGTCGAACACCGCCGCGACCACGGCCGCGCCGTACCGATCGGTCAGCTCCTGCACCCGCCGCGCGCCTACCAGGCAGGACGCGCGCTGGGCCCGCAGGTCCGACAGCGTGGAGACTGGATCACGCACGGCCGCGCCGACAAAGTCGAAGATGTCGCGGTTCTCATTGCCGGACCGGTACAGCCGGACTGGCGGCAGCAGCAGTCCCTCGGCATAGACCTCCGGCAGGTCCGGTCCTTCGGTGCCGGGACGGACGCCGCCGACATCGATGTGGTGGGCGGCTGTTCCGGCCCAGCTGAACAGTGCGCCGCCGATGAATACCGGCATGATCACGTTCAGGTCGGGCGTGTGCATGGCGCCCAGGTACGGGTGGTTGGCGAGAAACGCGTCGCCCGCCGCCACCTCGCTCCCCCACCGCGCGATGATCGACTTGACGACCAGGGACATGGCACCGAGCTGAGCGGGGATGAAGTCCGCCTGCGCCACGAGGTCACCGTCGGCGCGGAACACGGCGCAGCTGAAGTCGTCCATCTCCCGGATGATCGGGCTGTAGCTGGAATGCTTCAGTACGCCGCCCATCTCCACCGCGGCGGACTGCAGCGCCGCGCTGACCAGCTCGAAGGTGATCGGGTCCGCCGCGGCGCGGCGGCCCGCCGGCCCGCCGGACTGTCTGCTCATCGCATCTCCTGTAGCCACATACTGCCCAGCTCATCGACGAGCGCCCGCTGTCCGGACAGCAGGATCGTGGTCGAGTCCAGCTGGTGCACGATCGCCGGGCCCCGCACAGCCTGGCCAGCCTCGATCCGCTCCCGCTGGTAGACCGGCAGCATCCGGGCCAGCTTCATGCCCGGCAGCCGCGCGCTCACCCGGCCGGCCCTGGCCGAGGCGGAGACCGTCCCGGCCGGCCCGCCGGACTGGCCAGGAGCGGCCGGCTCGCCGCTGCCATCAGGCGAGAATCCCGGCAGCGGATCGCCGGGGGGCCGCACGGGCAGCGCTCCGAAGGCCGACAGCCGCACGTTCACCACCTCGACGTCCTGTGCCGGGTCGGCGTGACCGTAGGCCCGCAGGTGGAGCTCGCGGAAGCGGGCGCTCAGCGCCGCGATCCCGCGCGGGCTGTGGGAGGTGAGCGGTACGCTCAGCTCGTAGCCCTGCCCGACGAACCGGCAGTCTGCCGTCGCCGAGACCCGGATTTGACCAGCGGCGATGCCATCGCGGCGCAGCTGCGCGCTGAGCTGCCTGCCGGCCGCCGCGTACCAGGCCGCGAGATCGGCGGCCAGGTCAGGCCCGAGCAATCGCAGCACCGTCCGCGAGTCGTCGACCCTGATGTCCGTGGACGTCAGTCCCGACGCCGCGAACAGCCCCGGGTACCTGGGCACCAGCACCGAGCGGAATCCCAGCTCGCGCAGCAGCAGCCCGGCGTGCAACGGCCCGGCGCCGCCGAAAGCGACCAGGGCGTACTCGCGGGGATCGATGCCGCGCTGCACCGACACGCGGCGCAGCGCGGCGGTCACCTGCGCGACCGCCAGCCGGATGATGCCGTCGGCGGCGTCTGGCACCGGCAGGCCGAGCTGGCTCGCGATCGGCTCGATGACCGCGCGGGCGGCGTCAGCGTCCAGCGTGAACTGGCCGGCCAGCGGCAATCCGGCGGGCAGCGTTCCCGCCACGACATGCGCGTCGGTCAGGGTCGCCCGGTTGCCGCCGGTGCCGTAGGCGGCCGGGCCTGGTACGGCACCGGCGCTCTCCGGGCCGATTCGCAGGCGCCCCGCGCGGTCGACTCGCGCGATGCTGCCGCCGCCCGCCCCGACCGTCACGATGTCGACCGACGGGCACAGGATCGGGCTGGCGTCGATCTCCTGATACGGCGTCACGGGCGGCAGGCCGTCCGGCACCAGGCAGACGTCCAGCGAGGTCCCGCCCATATCCAGCGAGACGAGCTGGCTGATCCCGTACCGAGCGCCGAGCGCCACCGCGCCGGCGACGCCAGCGGCCGGCCCGGACAGCACCAGCCGGTGAGCCTGGCCTTCCGCACGCTCCGCGGGCAGGCAGCCGCCGTTGGACTGCATGATCTGCAGCGGCGGCCGGACGCCGAGCGCGCTGACCCGTGATCGCAAGCCGAGCAGGTACCTGCCGACGACCGGGCGGAGCCCGGCGTTGATCACTGCGGTCGAGGTCCTCGGGTACTCCCTGAACTCCCGCGCCACGGCCGACGACAGCGTGACGGGCACGGCCGGCAGCCGGCGTTCGATCGCCTCGCCGAGCAGTCGCTCGTGCGCGTCGTCGAGATAGCTGAACAGCAAGCAGACGGCCACGGCATCCGGCTCGAGCGCCGCGATCAGCTCCGCCACCCGCTCGGCTTCGTCCTTGTCCAGCGGCATCACTACCTCGCCGAGCCCGGACAGCCGTTCGGCGACCTCGACCCGGTCCCGGCGCTGCACAAGCTGCTTGGGGCGCGGCTGGGCCAGGTCATAGACGGCGGGCCTGATGCCGTTCCGGTAGCCGAGCGTGTCGCGGAAACCCTCGGTGGTGGCCAGCACGACCTTCGCGGTGCGACCGGTGAGCAGTGCGTTGGTGGCCACCGTGGTGCCGTGGAAAATCATCCGGATGGCGGCGGGCACGACGCCCTGCGCGGCGAGCGAGACCAGGGCCCGCTCGAAGGCGAGTCCCGGGTCCTCCGGGGTCGACGGCACCTTGGCGATCAGCACCCGGCCGTCGGAGGTCGTGGCGATCGCATCGGTGAAGGTGCCGCCGATGTCGATGCCCACGATCCAGCCGCTCTCGTCAGCCATCGCTGCCTGCCCCGGCCAGTTTCCTGACGGCCGGCACTACCTCGCCGGCGAAGAGGTCAAGCGCCCGGCGCTGCAGGTCCCAGGGCAGGCCGGGGAAGTACAGCCGGGCGACGAAGTGCAGGTCGCCGCCGGCTGCCCGCCGGTACCTGTCGATCTGCTCGGCGACCCGCGCCGGCGTGCCGAGGACGATCGACGAGCGCAGCGCGTCTTCCTCCGCCGCCGTGAGCGGCGGGGGCGGCTGCGGGTCGCCTTCCCTGGCGCGCGCGGTTTCCATGTCGTCGTACTTCCAGGCGATGTAGCGGTGATGGTCCCGGATCAGCTCCCAGGCATCCGGACCGTCCCAGGCGAAGACCGGCAGGTGGACACTGATCGTGAACGGGCCGCTCAGGCCGGATGCTTCCCGTTCCTGACGGACGGTCGCGACCTGGCCGGCCAGGGCGTCCGGCGTCACCTCGGTCGCCATGAAGCCGTCCGCCACGCGAGCGGCGCGCCGGATCGCCGCCGCGCTGAAGCCGCCGATCCACAGCGGCGGGCCGCCGTACCTGGCCGGCCGCGGCCGCACGGCGACCGCCGGTCCTTCCTGGCGCTGACCGCCAGGCACGAGCTCGCCACGCCAGGCGCCGCGGAGCACGTCGATGGTGCCGAGCAGCCGCGGGACCCGCTCGGCCAGCGGCACGCCGAGCGCGTCGAACTCCTCGTCCCGCCAGCCAAGGCCGAGACCGAGAACCAGCCGCCCGCCGGCGATGAGGTCGGTGACCGCCGCGTCCTCGGCCAGCCGGAGCGGGTGGTGCAGCGGTGCGAGAAGCAGGCCGGTGCCGATCAGGACCCGGCTGGTCCGGGCCGCGATCGCGGCGCACATGGGCAGCAGCGACGGCAGGTAGCCGTCGTCCACGAAGTGGTGCTCGGAGACCCAGACCGAGTCCAGCCCACGCGCCTCGGCCTGCGCCGCGAGCTCGATGGCCTGCGCGTAGATCTCGGTGTCGCTGCGGTCATCGCCCGGGTAGCGCTGGCAGGTAATCAGGCCGAAGCCGAGATCGATGCTCATGCCGCCGCCGAGGCGGCCCTGGCCGCCTGCCCGACCGGTGACGGCTTGGCCAGGAACCCGGCGTAATCGAGCTCGCGGTACGGCGCGGTGCACGGGTTGCCGTCGGCGACCCACATGTGCCGGGCGTTCAGGTCCATCAGCACCGATGTCACGGTCATGCCCTGGTCCATCGGGTCGGCCCGGAAGTCGGGGTGGCAGCACACCCCCGACGGGTAGTTCGCGTGATCGGACAGCATCGAACGGAACGCCGCCAGCGAGTGATCGGCCGACCCGCCGACGCCGGCCCGCAGCCGCTGGAGCCGCACCGGGCTGTCCGGCATCACCCAGACCGAGACATCCGTGCCGCCGAACCGCTCGGACAGGAAGTGGTTGGTATGGAGCAGCACCCCGTCCTGCGGCCCGGGAAAGACGAAGTACAGCTGGGAGAAGTCGCCGGGCGCCGCCTCGACGTCGACCGCGATGCCGTCGCTGTGCGCGATCAGGTAATTGGCCGAGGACGACCGGACGCCGGCCTGCAGGGCCGTGATCGCGTCCGATACGTTCTCGCTGTCCAGGATCGCGCGCAGCATCAGGTGGTAGGGCAGGCCAGGCGTGCCGACATCATCGGCGGTGACCAGCGCGTTGGTGACGAGTCCCAGGCCAGAGGAGTTCATGCCCGTCTTGGCCAGCAGCCCAGCCTCGACCACGGTGACGAAGTCAGGCCCGTCGTCGCGCTGGACCTCGAGGACCACGACCGTCTCAGCGGAGTGCGGCAGCCAGTCCCAGTTCTGCCCGACGAGCGTCGGCCCCGGCTGGCCCGGGGGCGGGGCGACCGCGAACGCGCTGCACTCATGCGGGCCAGTGCGGGGACGGCCGGTCGCCTGCCGCGCCTTGGCGGCGAACATCACCTCGGTCCGCACGTTGATCGCGAGGATATCGGCCAGGTCGAGACCAGCGCCGTCGGCGATGCCGCGCATCTCCGCGAGGTAGTCGGGGCGGAACTCGGCGATCGGCCCCTCGAACCTGGCTGCCTCCCGCCGGACCACGGACCAGTCCCAGCCCGCGTAGTGCTCGAAGACGCGCTCGTAGGCGCCGACCGACCGGCGCACCCGGTCACGGGCCTGCTCGCCGTACTGCCGTCCGCGCTCGGCCGCGCTGCCAGCCACTCTTACGTGCGGGTACTCGCTCATGTCGGCTCCATTCAGATCGCTGTACTCCCACCATCTACCGGGATGACGGCGGCTGTCAGGTAGGAAGCATCGGCAGACCCGAGGAAGACGATCACCGCGGCGACCTCAGCGGCGCTGCCAAGACGGCGTAGCGGCACGCCGGTCTCGAGGTACGCCTGGCCTGCGGCCGGATCGTCCATCAGCCGGAGCATGGGCGTGTCGATCACTCCCGGGCACACGACATTGGCGCGGATGCCGTAGGGCGCCCATTCGGCCGCCATCTGCCGGGTAAGCGCGACCACGCCTGCCTTGCTCGCGTTGTAGTGCGCGGTCGGCTCCGAGGCGTCGGCGACCAGGGCGGCGGTGGAGCCGATGTTCACGATGGCGCCCGGCTGCCCGGCCGCGACCAGGCCGCCGGCGAAGGCCTGCCCGGCCAGGAACGTCCCGCGCAGGTTCACCGCGAGCATCTCGTCCCACTCGCCCGGGGTCAGGTCAAGCAGCGGCCGGATCCGGTAAATCCCGGCCGCGTTGACCAGCAGGTCCGCGGGACCGCCAAGCAGCGCCGCCGCCGCATGCACCGCGTCCGTCACGTCCGCTGCGACGGTAACGTCGGCCGTCAGGTACGGGCAGGCTCGCTCGCCTGATTCCGGCGGACACCGGTCGACGGACACGACGTCCGCGCCATCGGCCAGCAGCCGCCGGACGGCGGCCAGCCCGATGCCGGAGGCGCCGCCCGTGACCAGTGCCCGGCGGCCGGCCATCCGGCCATCGTGATCGCTAGCTGAGCCAGACGCCACCGTTCACCCCGATCGTCTGGCCGGTGACGTAGCTGGCGTCGCGGGAGGCGAGCCAGGCGACCGCGCCGGCGATGTCGGCGCCGGTGCCGTGCCTGCGCAGCGGCACGCCATCCCGCACCAGGCTGACCTGATCGTCGAACGAGGTACCCGCGGCCGCGGCGCGCGAGCGCAGTTCCTCCCAGTGCATCTCGGTGGCCATGTTGCCCGGTGCGATCGTGTTCACCCGGATCTGGTGCGGGGCCAGCTCGAGCGCCAGCGACTGGGTCAGCAGCGCGACGCCGGCCTTGGAGGCACAGTAGCCAGCCCCGCCTGCCACCCCCTGCTGCCCGAAAATCGAGCCGAGGTTGACGATCGCGCCGCCGGTGCCCTGCGCGATCATCAGCCGGGCTGCCGTCCGGGAGGCCAGGAACGTTCCGCCCAGGTTGACCGCGACCACCCGGCGGAAGTCCGCCGCGGCGGTGTCCACCACGGCCGTGTCCGGGCCGCCGATCCCCGCATTGTTCACGAGCAGGTCGACGCCGCCGAGCCGGGCGGCAGCCTGGCTGATCACGTTCTCGCAGGCCGTCTCGTCGGACACGTCGGCAACGAGGCCGGACGTGGTCGCGCCCGGCGCGTCACCGGCCAGTGCTGCGGCAGTGCCGAGGACCTCCGGGCTGATGTCGATCAGCACGACGCTGGCCCCGTCGGCCGTCAGCCGGGCGGTGATCGCCTCGCCTAGCCCGCGGGCCGCGCCGGTCACGATGGCCCTCACGCGCGGCTCGCGATCTGCGCGGTCGTGGCAACCCAGACATCGTCGTGGCCGGTGACGAAGCCGATGAAGGCGTCGAGGAAAGTCAGCCGTCCCGGCCGGCCGATGATCTGCGGGTGCATGGTGAAGACACACGCGCCGCCTAGCCGCCGGATGCCGAGGAACTCCTCCTCCCAGATCTGGCGGACCGTGGCGGTCGTAGCGATCGACTTGGTCCAGGACGCCCCGTCGAACCAGAAGTGCGCGGCGTCGTCGAGGATCCAGGAGATCGGCACCTCGACCAGCCGCGGGTGGGCGAGCCGGTACGGCCGGATGTCGTCCATCAGATTCGACGAGTAGCTAAGCCCGTGCTCGTGCAGCAGGGCCAGCGTGTGCGGGCTGAGATCCCAGGACGGCGACCGGTAGCCGGTGATCTCCGTGCCGAATGCGCGCAGCGCCTCGAGCCCGCGCACGAGCTCGGACTCCTCCTCCGCGCGCGACAGCTTCGTGGGCGAGGTGTGGGTGTAGCCATGGTGCGCGAGCTCGTGGCCGGCGGCCACGATATCCGCGACCCGCTCCGGGTACCGCTCGGCGACCCGGCCGGGAACGAAGAACGTGGCCCGCACCTCGTGCCGCCGCAGCACGTCCAGGATCTGCGGTACCGCGACCTTCGCCCCGTAGGTGCCCTGCGAGAGCACTCCTGGCCGGTCCGCGTTGGCGGGATCCTCGCCGATCCAGACCTCCTCGGCGTCGAAATCGAAGGTGAACGATGCGGCGGAACGCGTTCCGTCAGGCCACATTCGGATCGGGACTCCCTTCCGGAATCTCGGCGGCTTCGCCTGGCCCGGCTGCCTCCCCGGACTGATCATCTTCGGCGGCCCAGGCGCTGATCCGGCGCCAGTACCTGGCCGCCAGGCCGGCCAGCCCGTCCGGCACGAAGACCACCACGACCAGCAGGAAGATCCCGAGAATGGTGAGCTCGGCGCCCGGGTGACTGACCAGCGAGGTCTGCACGATGGCCAGCAGGATCGTGCCGATGATGGGCCCGGTCGCCGTGCCGAGGCCGCCGATCACCAGCATCGTGACGTCGATGCTCATCGGCGTCAGGCCCATCGCTGACGGCGAGATGCTCTGGTTGTAGCTCACGTACAGGCCGCCGGCGATGCCCGCCAGGAAGCCGGACACGGCGAACGCGATGACGCGGTAGCGCATCGGGCTGACACCGCGCGCGGCAGCGTAGGCCGGAGCGTCGCGCACGCCGCGCAGCGCGATGCCGAGCCGGGAGTGGCCGACGGCAGCGAGCACGATCGTCGATGCCACGACCACGGCCAGGGCCGTCCAGTAATAGGCGCGCGCCGACGCGGCGAGGCTGAGCGAGGAGTACAGCCCCTTGACGATGGGCAGCCCGAACGTGCCGCCGGTCAGACCTGACCCATCGTTGACGATCACGTACTGGATGACCACGGCAAACGCGAACGTCAGCAGCGAGGTGTAGATGCCGTACAGGCGCAGTGTCGGGAAAGCGAGCAGCACCGCGGCCAAGGTGCCCACCACGCCGCCGGCCAGCACCGCCAGCCAGGGCGACACAGTCGTGTGCAGCATGATGATGCCCGCGCCGTACCCGCCCAGCGCGTAAATCGCCAGCTGGCCGAAGTTCCAGACCCCGGCGACGCCGAGCACGAAGTTCCAGCTGATGTTGAGCACCAGCAGGATCAGCGTGGTGACCATGACCGACAGCGCGTACTGATTGGTCATCACGAGCGGGATGCCGGCCGCCAGCGCCACCAGCGCGCTGGTCACCGTCCAGCGCGCCGGCGTCATATCCGGGAACGCGGGGAGAGTCACTGCGCTGCGCATCACAGCGGGCGGGGCCGGGGTGGGCTCGGCCTTATTCGGCAGCGCGCTCACAGCCGGGCCTCCGATGGTTTCCCGAGCAGGCCGTACGGCCTGATGATCAGCACGAGCAGGATCACCCCGTACAGGATCGGCAGCGACCAGGTGGTCCCGACCAGCACCTCAGCGGTGGCCTGGATCAGTCCGATGGCGTAGGCGGCATACACCGTCCCGGGGAGACTGCCGAGCCCGCCGAAGATGACGACGATGAGGGCTTCGAGCAGCGGCAGGTCGCCGGCCTGGGGGTAGGCGAAGTACAGGCCACCGAGGAAGACCCCCGCGATCCCGGCCAGGGCTGAGGCCAGGCCCATCGTCAGCGGGTAGAGCTTTCCCACCGGCACGCCCATCAGCCGCGCGGCATCCAGGTCCTGGGCGACCGCGCGGATCGCCATTCCCCAGCGGGTACGGGCGAGGAAGATCCCGAGCCCGGCCATCAGCGCGATCGAGACGATGGCCATCGCCATCGACTGGTACGGCAGGTTGACCCCGTGGTAGATGTTGACGCCGCCGGAGATCACCGGGGTCACGTTCCGCTGCTGCGGCCCGAGCAGCTCGAGGGCCACGTTCGTCAGGATCATGGCCACGGCGAAGGTGGTGATGAAGGTGACCATCTCGAAGTCGATGGCGTTCCGGCGCTTCATCAGCGGCTGCACCGACACCAGCTGGGTGAGCACGCCGAGGACGAAGGTAGCGGCGAAGGCTGCGGCGATGGCGATGACCGGGTTCAGCCCGGCTACGACCAGGATGCCCCAGCCCACGAAGCTGCCCACCATGACCATGGAGCCCTGCGACATGTCGAGGATCCGCAGCGTGCCGTAGATCAGCGTCATGCCGATGGCGACGAGGCCGTAGATGGAGCCCAGGATGATCGTGGTGACGGCGATTCCGACCAGGTCTGTCGCAGCCATGCCGTTACAGGCTTCCGAGGTAGGTCTGCACGATCGCGGGGTCGCTGGCCAGCTCGGCGTAGGGGCCGCTGGCGACGATGGTCCCTGTCTCGAGCACGTGCACCGCGTCGGCGATGCCGCCGATGTGGGTGAAGTTCTCCTCGACCAGGACGATGGTGGCGCCCGATGCCTTGAGTTCCGCGATCGCCTCGTAGACGGTGTCGATCGCGACCGGCGCCAGGCCGAGCGACGGCTCGTCGATCAGCATGATCCGGGACGGCCGCATCAGGGCCCGGCCGAGCGCGACCAGGCGCCGCTCACCGCCGGACAGAGTGCGGCCCCGCTGCGCGGCCCGGGCGGCCACCACGGGAAACCGCTCGTAGACGCCGGCCAGTTCCTTGCGCCGCGATCGCCACGAGCTCCTCGGAAACGCGCCCATCAGCAGGTTCTCCTCCACGGTCATCTCGGCGAACAGGCCGTCACCTTGCGGGACGTGCACCAGCCCGCCCGTCGCGATCCGCTCAGCCGGCCACCCGGTCACGTCCTTCCCGCCGAGGAGCACCTGTCCGGCCGCAGGCCGGATGATCCCGCTGATCGCCCGCAGCAGGGTGGTCTTGCCGTGACCGTTCGGCCCGATCAGCACGACCACCTCGCCGGCCCCGACGGCCAGGTCCAGGCCGCGGATGACCGTGGCCTCGGCGTAGCCGGCCCGCAGGCCGGCCACCTGCAGCATGGGCTCGCTCATTAGGCACCGCCCTTGCGGTGCCGCGCGCCGAGGTAGACCTCGATCACCTTTTCGTCGGCGAGCATCTGCGCCGGGGTGCCCTCGAAGAAGACCGCGCCGTGGTGCATCACCAGGACCCGGTCGGCGACGGAGGTTAGCGCCCGCATGACATGCTCGATGCAGACCACCGCCAGCCCGCGCTCGCGAAGTCCGGCGATCAGCACGATCGTCTCGTCGATCTCGGCCGGGCTGAGACCGCCGAATGGTTCGTCCAGCAGGATCGCGGCCGCGCCGGTCGCCAGCGCGGTACCGAGCATCAGGCGCTTGCGGTCGAAGACGCCCAGCAGGTCGGCCAGCACCTGGGCCTTGCCGTCGAGCCCGACGAATTCCAGGTACTCGGCGGCGACTTCGCGCGCAGGCCGGCGGCCGGCTCGCCGCGATGCTCGCGGCCGCCCGAAGGCAGCGGCGAGGACCATGTTCTCCCCGACGGTCAGCGACCGGGCCACGGTGGGCTGCTGGAACGTGCGGGCCATGCCGAGCCTGGCCCGCACGTGCACCGGCTCGCCCGTGATCGGCTGTCCGGCCAGCAGCACCTCGCCGCTGGTCGCCCTGGTGTGCCCCGTGATCACGTCGAAGAGGGTCGTCTTGCCCGCTCCGTTCGGCCCGGCGACGCCGAGGATCTCGCCCGCGCGGACGGCGAGCGACACGTCCGCCACCGCGCGCAGCCCGCCGTAGTCCTTGCGGACATCCAGCGCTTGCAGCACGGGGCCTGGCGTCACGGGGCCTGGCGTCACTTCTTCAGCCACGGCGGGAGCTGGAAGCTGCCCGTCGTGTAGGGCGCCGGCGAAACCAGCACCTGCTTGCCGTTCTGGATCTGGAAGGTCAGGTGGGGCATCCCGAGACTCGGGTCCTTGGTCTCGTCCGGGTACGGGTAGCAGGTCAGGTAGTCGTCGGGGAACCGGTAGCTGCCGCAGACCCCGCGGTAGGTGGTGTTCTTGATGATCTCGTTCACGGCGGCGAAGTCATGGGGGTCTCCCGCGGCCGCCGCCGACTGAGCCCACAGGTGCACCAGGTCGTACTGATCGCCGGCGTTGCTGAACCCGGGCGCGGCATTGAATTTCTTCGTGAACGCGGCCTGGAACGGGTCGGCGACCGGATCGTTCTGCAGGATTCCGACCACCGTGGACCAGAGCACGCCGTCGGCCGCGCTGCCCGCGAGGTTCAGGTACTGCGGAATCGACGGAGCGTACTGCTGGTAGACGAGGGACTGAGTGGGCGACTGGCGGAACTGCTTGATGAAGGCGGCCTCGTCGCCGGCTGCGTAGTCGCTGAAGAAGACGATGCCGGGCGGCTTGTTGCGGATGTTGACCAGCACCGCGCTCCAGTCGGCCTGCGGCGCGGTGAACTGCTGGAACATCGTGGTGGTCCAGCCTGACTTGGTCATCTGCGCCTGGAACGTCTTGGCGATGTTGAGGCTGTAGGGGTCGTTGCTGGTCACGATGGCCATCGACTTCGACGACGGCGTCCAGGTCTTCGTCCGGATCAGGTCGTCGATCAGCACGGCCATGCCCGGCCCGTACCAGGTCTCGGACGGGTCGCCCTGGAAGATGTTCTTGATGCCGTGCTGCTTGACGAAGTCGACGTTGCCGTGCCAGGTGTTGACGTGGAACGTCGGGATGCCCGCCTGGGCGACCACCGGGAACTCGACCGAGGTGTAGGTGCAGAAACCGGAGAAGATCGCGGCCACGCCTTCGGATACGAATTTCTGGAAGACGGTTTTCATCACGTCCGGCTGCTGTGCCTGGGTGTCGAGGATGGCCAGCTTCAGCGGGCGGCCGAGCACGCCGCCCCGCGCGTTGATCTCGGCGACGGCCAGCTGCTGACCGCGGATCATCATCTGCCCGTCACCGGAGTACAGGCCCGTTACCGGGCTGCCGGAGCCGATCACGATCGGCTGCTTGCTCACGGTGGCGTTGCCGCCGGCGGCGGACGACGGTGCCGAGGCACGCCCCCCGGCGAACCCGCCGCCCGCGCCGACGACCAGGCCGCCAGCCCCGGCGGCGCCCAGACCACGCAGGAAGTTCTTCCTGCTGACGCTCGTGCTGTTAGCTGCCACCTGATGCCTCCTCCGGGGATGTGCGACGGCTAGGCCGGCGCCGACATCGATTGATGGACAGACTTGCTTGCCGATACAGTCAGCGCAATCCGTAAGATGACGGATTCTGCAGGTGGCCGAGACGGATAAGCAGCGCCGAGCGGCCGCCTTCGGAGGAGGTGATACGCGCGCCGTGGCCGAGTTCCCGCCGCTAGAGGCTTACGCGCAGGCTTTTGCCGACGCCGGAGTGCCGGCGGCAGCGTTCCTATGGTGGTCCGGCCAGTACGGCTGGCAGCGGGTCACGCTCGAGACCGGCCCGGGAGGGACGGAGTCACCCGGCGTGCGGATGTCAGCGAAGCCAGCCTCGCTGCCCCACCACCTGACCACCCGCGAGCTTGACGTCCTGACCCTGATGGCGAGCGGGCTGAGCAACACCGAGATCGGGGCCCGGCTGGTGGCCAGCCCGCGGACGGTTTCCACGCACGTCGAGCACATCCTGGCCAAGCTGGGCCAGACGAGCCGGACGGGCGCGGCCGCCCTGGCGGTCGAGCGCGGCTACCTGCGCCTGCCGCTGCCCGGGCAGGGCCCGGCGCCGGCCGGGCTGACGATCTGCTACTTGCATGCCCGCGCCGAAGGCGAAGCGGCAGGCTCGCAGCGGGAGCAGGCCAGGGCCAGTCGCGCCGCAGCCATCCCGAGGACAGCCGCGACGGCAGCACAGCAGCACGGCCCTGGACCGGCATCGCGCCGGCGGCCGGTTCCCCGCCCGCTGCGCATAGGCTCAGCTTTTCCGCTCAGCGGCCTGGCCGGCGACGACGGGCAGCAGATGCTCAACGGCTCGGCACTGGCCGTCGCGGAGATCAATGCCCGCGGCGGGCTGGCCGGCCGCCTCGTCGAGCAACTCGTCGTGAACGTCGACATCTTCTCGCCCCTCAGCGTGCAGGATGGGTTCGAGCAGCTCTTCGCGGCCGACGTCGATGCACTGACCTCCGGCTATGTCTTCCGCGAGGATCTGGCCGTGGACCTGGTCGCGGGTTACGGCGCGCCCTATGTGCATGCCATGACCTCGCAGTCGCAGGCGCAGGCCGTCCACGATGACCATTCGCGCTACCGCAATATCTTCCAGGTCTGCCCGACCGAGGTGCACTACGGACCAGGGTTCGTCCGCTTCCTCGAAGATGCACGGCGGGACGGCTGGCAGCCGCGCAGCCGCCGCATCGCGTTCGTCGAGACGGCCCTGCCGAGCGGGCAGATGGTCAACGCCCTGACGATCGGGCTGGCCGAGCATTTCGGCTGGGAGATCGCAGGCGTCCAGACGGTCCCGGCCATCGGCGCCGACTGGCCCGCGGTGGTCGGCCAGCTCTCGCGCGTGAATCCCGCGGCCGTGATGATCACGCAGTTCCTGGCCGGCGAGCTCGCTGGCTTCCAGCGGCTGGCCGCGCCCCGGCTGCCGGACACTCAGATCTACGCGATCTACTCCCCCTCGGTGCCCGAGTTCCTCGACCTCGCCGGCCGCGCAGCGGAGGGCCTGGTCTGGGCGACCGTGACCGGGACCTACGACGACGCGATCGGGCAGCGGTTCCGCGCCGACTACGAGCGTGCAACCGGCCGTGCTCCTGGATGGTCGCATGCGGGGATCGCCTATGACGAGATCCACCTGCTGGCGCAGGCATGGATGGCAGCGCCCAATCCGCGCGACTTCGAGGCGGTATGCAGGCAGCTTCGCCGGGTCAGGTACCGCGGCGTGAACGGCGGCTATTTCCTGGACAATGCCGAGCAGTCGGGGCTGAGCTTCCCGGACACGACAGCGGACCCCTCGCTCGGCCAGGCCCATCTGGTGCTGCAGGTTCAGGACGGAGCGCACCGGATCATCAGCCCGGCCCCCTATGCCGAGGGGCGCTTCCGGGCACCCGGCCTGAGGATGCCGGATGCTAACGGTCAGGCGATCTCCCACTCGTAGGAGAACTTGACCACCTCGAGGATCATCGACGTCTCCAGGCCGGTGATGCCCTCCATCCGGCCGAGCCGGCTGGAGATGAACTCGAGGAAGTGCTGCTGGTCGACGAAGAACGCCTCGACGATGATGTCGTACCGGCCGGTCGAGACGCCGACGTAGCGCACCTCGCGCTGGCGCTTGAGCTCCTCGCTGATGGCTCGCAGCCGCGGCAGCGTGACCGAGATCCCGATGATCGCGGACATGGTCATGCCGACCGCCTTGGGCGTCGGCACGGCGACCACGGTGATCAGGTCGTTCGACACCAGCTGGCCGATCCGCTTGCGGATCGTCGTCTCGGAGACGCGCAGCTGCCTGGCAATCTCCGTGTTCGGCGTGCGCCCGTCCGCCTGCAGGATCTTGATCACCCGGCGGTCGATCTCGTCGAGCACGTGCTCACGCCCCGCGGGCGGCAAAGTGGTCACGGAAACCCCAGGAGATTCGAATATCGTCTGCTCGAATCTATTCTAGTCCGGCATTCGATCTATATGACGCCTGATGCATTGACATACGATTCCGGCAATCTTAGGTTCCAATCGCAACTGCCTGCTCCCACAGGAGGAATGCGATGGCTGACACCGCGGCCGCCGACACGTCGGCGGGGACCGAGGTCTTCTCCCGCAAGGCATCAGGGCTGGTCCGGGTCGGCAGCACGCTCGACGTGTTCATCTTCAATGTGGGCCTGGTATCCGTCGGCATCGCCATCGCCTATAACCAGTACTACGGGCCGAGCCTGTATCCCGGAGCTCAGCCGTGGATCTCCACGCTGCTCGCCGCGGCCGGGATGATCTTCGTCGCGGCGGCCTTCTACTGCTGGTCGGTGGTCTTCCCGCGGTCCGGCGGGGTGTACGTCTTCCTGTCCAGGACCATCAACCCGGGCGTTGCCTTCGTCATGTCGCTGATCGAGACGATCATCCTGCTCTACTACGCGGCGCTGGCGGCCGGGCTGATCGTGCAGGTGGGCGTCTCGTCCTTCTTCGGCGCAGTCGGAACCGTCGCGCGAAATTCCACCCTGGTCAGCTGGGGGCAGACGGTCGCGGAACCGAAAGGCGTGTTCTGGATCGGGACGCTGATCATCGCGGCAGCCGGGGCCCTGCTCGCCTCAGGGACCCGGCGTTACTTCACCGTCCAGCGGGTGCTGTTCGTGATCGCGGTGGCCGGCCTGGCCGTCATCGCGGTCGTGATGGTCGTCGGCAGCCGGGGCGGATTCAGCTCCAGCCTGACCAGCCTGACCGGGCTGCACGAGAACCAGGTGATCGCGGCAGCCCGCAAGCACGGTTTCGTGGCCGGGGGCACGAGCCTGAGCGAGAGCTGGAAGTTCATCATCTGGCCGCTGCTGCCGCTGCTCGGAGCCGTCCAGTCGGTCGGCATCGGCGGTGAGGTCAAGAAGGTGCGCAGGTCACAGCTGTTCGGAATGCTCGGAGCGGTTGTGGCCACCGGGCTCGTGATCGCGCTGTTCGCGCTGCTGTCGAACAAGGACTTCGGCTACACCTTCCAGGGCGCGGTCGCCTTCAACGCCCTGAGCGGCGTGCCGGCTACCACCTCGACCGCACCGTGGTTCGCCGTGCTGGCCGGGATCCTCGGGCACAACGTCGTGCTGTCCGGCGTGATCCTGGCCACCTTCGCCGCGTGGATCTGGTTCTGGATCCCGGCCGAGATGGCCTACACCACCCGCAGCATGATCGCCTGGTCCTTCGACCGGGTCGCGCCCGACAAGCTCGGCTTCGTCAGCGAGACCCTGCATACGCCGGTCGTCGCGATCGGGGTCTCGACCGCGGGCGCGGTCGTCTTCATGTGGCTGATCGCCTTCAAGGCGGTCGCGTTCCTCACCTTCATCGAGGTGCTGCTGGTGGTGTGGGGGACGGTGATGGTCGCCGCCGTCGTCTTCCCCGTCCGGCGCAGGCAGCTGTACGAGTCCTCGCCCGCCAAGAACTTCCGGCTGGCCGGCGTGCCGGTCATGCCGGCCGCCGGCCTGATCGCGGCCGTGTTCTTCGCCGTCATGTTCTGGCTGCTGTGGCAGGACCCGATCGCGGCCGGCGCGCTGATCAAGCCGTCCAAGATGCCGGTCGAGGCGTGGATCACGCTCGGCGCCGTCGTCATCGGCGCAGTCTGGTACCTGTGGGTGAAGGCGTACCGCAAGCGCCGGGGCATCAACATCAGCCTGGCCTTCACCCAGATACCCATCGAATGACGCCCGGGGACCGCGAGGTGGCCGGCCAGTGGGCGGACCTGCAGGCCGAGGCGGTCACGATCGTGACCGAGGCCGGGCGGGCCGGGATCACGCTGCGGGTTGTCGGCTCGGCCGGGATCCGGCTGCACTGCAGCGGGCCTGGTCCCGTCATGGACATGCTCAACCGGCCGGCCAAGGACATCGACTTCGTGGTGCCGGAGAAGCACCGCAAGGGCATGCGCCGGTACCTGGAAGAGCGGGGATACCTGATCGACCGGGATCTGCTGATCGCCATGGAGGGCACCCGCTACAGCTTCCGGCACGCCGAGCACGGAACCGATATCGACGTGTTCGTCGAGCGGCTCGACTTCTGCCACACCATCGAGGTCGCCAGCCGGCTCCACCGGCACCCGGTGACGCTGCCGGTGGAGGAACTGCTGCTGCAGAAGCTGCAGATCGTGGAGCTCACGATGACCGACATGATGGACATCGCCGTCGTGCTCGCCACCCACCACGTGGGTGCCAGCCAGGAAGGGGCCGGCCAGGAAGGGACCGGCCAGCCCGGGCCGGGCGGCGACGAAGCCGAGGCGATCGACGGCGGCCATATCGCCAGGATCTTCGCCAGGGACTGGGGCTTTCATCACACCGCGACGCGCAACCTGACCCGGATCCGCCAGGTCGTCGGCCGCGACGCCGGGATCGACATCAGCGAGCAGGCCAACGCGCGGGTTCAGGACGGCGTCACCGCTCTGCTCGCGGTGATCGAGGCCGAGCCGAAGAGCCGGGGCTGGCGGATCAGGGACCGGATCGGCGAGCGCAAGCAGTGGTGGCAGGACGTGGACGACAAGGAGGCCACCTACTGATGGGCTGGCTCAAGCCGAAGCGGCCGGCGCCGCGCAGCGACACCCAGCGAACGATCTTCTTCGCCTCCGACCTGCACGGGTCCGAGGTCTGTTTCAAGAAGTTCGTGGCGGCGGCGAAGTTCTACTCCGCTGATGTCCTCATCCTCGGGGGCGATATCAGCGCGAAGGTCGTCGTCCCGATCGTCAGTGCCGGTCAGGGCCGGTACCGCGCCCAGTTCCACGGCCACGAGGAGAAGATCGACGACTCGTCGGTCGAGGACTTCGAGCGCCGGGCGTGGAACAGCGGGCTGTACACCGAGCGGATGGAGCCGGACGAGTACCAGCACTACATCGACCAGCCCGGCGATGTTGAGGTGCTGTTCGACCGGGTCATGCGCCGGACGGTCCAGCGGTGGATCGAGTACGCGAAGACCAGGCTCGCCGACAGCCCGGTGCTCATCTACAACGCGCCGGGTAACGACGACCCGCTCGCGGTCGACGAGGTGCTGCTCAGCCATGGCGACGGCCGGGTGCGCTTTGTTGAAGGCGAGATTGTCGAGATTGCTCCTGGCATGGAGATGCTCAGCACCGGCTATACCAACGTGACCCCCTGGGATACGCACCGGGAGTACTCCGAGGACCAGATCCGCGATCACCTCAAGGCCATGACAGACCGGCTGGAGCATCCCGAGACCGCGATCTTCAACATTCACGTGCCGCCGTACAACTCCCGCCTGGACACGGCCCCGCTGCTCGGCCAGGACCTCAAGGTCAAGACCTCGGCCGGCGCCGTGGTGACCGCGCCGGTCGGATCGGTCGCGGTGCGCGAGGCGATCGAGCAGGTCCAGCCCCTGCTTGGCCTGCACGGCCACATCCACGAGTCCGGCGGATCGGTCAGGCTCGGCCGGACGACGGCCATCAACGTGGGCTCCGAGTACGGCGAGGGGGTGCTGCGCGGCGTGCTGGTCACCGTGGGTGACGGCAGGCTGCTCGGCTACCAGGCGGTCAGCGGCTAGTGGTCAGCGGTCAGCGGTCAGCGAGCACAGGTAAACGGTCGGCGTGACGAGGAGCGGGTGTGACGGATATCGAGCAGCTCAGGCAGGATCTGCAGGCCCGGGGCGTGAAGTACTTCTTCGGCGCGTATACCGACGTGAACGGGGTGCCGAAATCCAAGTGCGTGCCGATCGCGCATCTCGCCGACGCCGCCGCGGGCTCCGAGCTGTACACGGTCGGCGCGCTAGAGGGGATGGGCGAGCTCGGGCCGAACGAGGACGAGTGCGTCGGCATCCCTGACCTGGCCGAGGTGACGGTGCTGCCTTGGGACAACCGGTACGCGGTCGCGCCGGCCAACCTGTACCTGCACTCGGTGCCGTACAGCCACGACTTCCGCCGGATCCTGCAGAACCAGGTCGCCGAGGCGGCCGCGATGGGCTACCGGATGAACATGGGCGTCGAGCCCGAGCTTTACGTGCTCCGCGACACCGCAGGCGGCGCGGTCCCCTGGATCGCCGAGGATCTGGCGAATCCGCCCACCCGCGGTTACGACCTGGAGACCACCGTCCTGGCTGATGCCTTCCTCGAGCCGATGGTCGGCTACATGAACGAGCTTGGCTGGGACGTCTACTCGTTCGACCACGAGGGCGGGGACGGCCAGTACGAGTTCGACTTCGGCTACACCGACGCGCTGCAGATGGCCGACCGGATGCTGATCTTCCGGCTGATGGCCAAGCACGTCGCGCGGACGCTGGGCTGCTTCGCGTCCTTCATGCCCAAGCCGTTCCAGACCTCGTTCGGCTCCGGCGCGCATCTCAACGTCAGCCTGGCCGAGATCGCGACCGGCCGGAACGTCTTCGAGGGCGCCTCAGCCACGGCCGGCGCTACCATGTCCGACGTCCCGCACGACCAGGCTTACGGCCCGGTGAGCTACCAGTTCACGGCCGGCGTGCTGGCCCACGCCGATGCCCTGATGGCGGTGCTGAGCCCGACCGTGAACTCCTATAAGCGGCTGATGCCGCGCGGGCTGATGCAGGAGATCTCGTGGGCTCCGGTTTTCCAGGCGTGGGGCTACAACAATCGCACGCTGATGTGCCGACTGCCGATGAACCGCCGGTGCCTGGAAGTCCGCACGGCCGACAGCGCCGTGAATTTCTACCTGGGGGCGGCCCTGGTCCTGGCCGCCGGCCTGGACGGAGTCCGCCGCGAGCTGAGCCCGCCCGATCCCGTCAACATCGACACCTACAAGGTCAGCGAGTTCCATCTCGCCGCGATGGGCGTGCGGCGGCTGCCGTGGACGCTGGGTGAGGCCATCACCGCGTTCGAGCAGAGCGACTTCGTGCAGAAGGTGCTGGGCACCGAGCTGCACGCGTCCTACGCCGAGCTCAAGCGGGCCGAGTGGCAGGAGTACAACACGGTCGTCGGCGAGTGGGAGCAGGCCAGGTACCTGCGCCTGTGGTGACGGCAGCAACCGGAGGGACGAGGCGATGAGCGAGGTGGCTGAGCAGGCGGGGACCGAGCAGCTGCGGGACGAGGCCAACGCCGAGGCGGTCAGGCGGATGACGGGCGCCGACCCGGTCCTGGTCGACGTGCAGGCGGCCGGCGACGCGGTTCCCGGCATGACGGCGAACACGATCCTCACCTCAGGCCCGCCGATGCCGTGGCCCGAGTACTACGGCGGCCAGCGGAACGCCGTGATCTACGGCGCGCTCTACGAGGGCCTGGCGTCCGATCCGGACGATGCCGACGCCAGGCTGCGGGACGGGCGGATCGTGCTGGGCGCGACCCACGACCACGGCTGCGTGGGCTCGGTCGCGGGGATCTACACCGCGTCGATGCCGGTGTTCGTCGTCGAGAACGGCCCCGGCGGCAACCGCGCCTACTGCAACTTCTACGAGGGCGAATCACGCCACCGGCTGAACTACGGCTCCTACAACGACGACGTCCGCCGCGGCCTCGACTACCTGCGCGACGAGCTCGCGCCGGTGCTCAAGGAGGTGATCGGGGCCACCGGCGGAGTGCCGCTCAAGCCGCTGATCGGCCGGGCCCTGCGGATGGGCGACGAGCTGCACAGCAGGAACACCGCCGCCACGACCCTGTTCACCAGGGAGCTGACCCCGCAGTTCCTCGACTACGCGGTCCGGGTCTCGAGCGAGCGGGCACTGAGCACGCTGCGGTTCTTCTTCGCCAGCGACTACTCCTTTCTCCGGCTCTCGATGGCGGCGGCTAAGGCGATGGCCGACGCGGCGCGAGACGTCCCGGCGTCGAGCGTGGTGACCGCGATGACGATCAGCTGCCGCAACTTCGCCATCCGGGTCAGCGGCCTGGGCGACGAGTGGTTCGCCGGCCCGCTGCCCGAGGTGTCGTGCAAGCTGTTCGACGGCTTCACGCCGGACGACGTCGAGTGGATCGGCGGGGAGAGCCATATCACCGAGACGGTCGGGCTCGGCGGCTTCGCCCAGGCGGCGGCGTTCGGGCTGCAGGCCTACCAGGGCGGCTCGGCGCAGGAGATGGCCCGGATGAACGCGCTGATGTACGAGATCACCGTCGCCGAGCACCCGGATTTCCTGATCCCCTATTTCGGCTTCCGCGGCTCCCCGGTCGGCATCGACATCTTCAGGGTGAACCAGACCGGGATTACCCCCGTCATCGACGGAGGACTGGCCGGCAAGGACGGCGGCCAGGTCGGCGCGGGCATCCTGCGCGCCCCGGTCGAGTGCTTCGCGGCTGCCGAGCAGGCCTACCGCCGCCAGTACCCCGCCTAGCCCGGGCACCCGGGCCGGGATCAGCCGGTCAGGGCTCGAACCGTTTCAGCTGCTGGTAGGGGATGCGTTCCTGCCACGGGATCCAGGCCTCGGCGCGCTCGGGAGTGATCATCCGGCCGATCGGGCTGGACAGGCAGAGTCCGTCGAGTTCCTCCGAGCCGGCGACCCTGATGGCCAGGTCGGCTATGGTCTGCCCGATGCCGGGCGGGTCGATATCCCAGGTCCCGTGATGGATCCCGGCCCTGACCAGCTCGACGGCGGCTGGCGTGCCGTTCCTGGAGACCATCTTGACCTCGCCGAGGCGGCCGGCCTCGCGGAGCGCCTCGACCGCGCCGAGCAGGGTTTCGTCGTTGAACGGGATCAGCGCGTCCAGGCTGGCGAAGTCGGCCAGCAGGTTGGCCGTCTTCTCCCGGCCGCCGCTGGCGACGTCGGTGGTGTTCTTGTACCTGGGGTCCTCGGGATCGTTGACCCTGGTCAGGCCGGAGATCTCGAGGCCGTGCCTGAGGCCGGCCAGCAGCTCGATGTCGTCCACGACATCCGGGCCGCCGACGACGGCGACCCGCCCTCCGGCCGGCACCAGCGTCGCGAGGTACTCGGCCATGTAGACGCCGTGATTGAAGTTCGGGTAGACGACCGAGGCGTCGACGGTGAACCTCGGCCGCTCCAGGCTGACCACCGGCACGCCGGCGGCGCGCGCGTACCGCACCGCCTGGGCCGGCGTCCCGGGGTCGATGACCCAGATCACGATCGCGTCGAAGCCCGCGTCAGCCCCGGCCCGGACCGCGCGGTCGGCCAGCGCCTGCCAGTCCGGGTCGGCGAAGTCCGCGTAGCCGACGCGAAGGTCGCCGCCCGATGCGGCGATGCGGCTCTCGATGCCGTGACAGATCGCGTCGACGGCCGCGTTCGCGCCGTACGGCATCGGGCTGACGTACAGGACGCGCACCTCAGCCGCCCGCTCGCCACAGGCTGGCCGGCAGCTCGCCGGAGAGCACCTCGCACCCGCCGGCCGTGACCAGAACCTGCTGCTCGAAGACGAAGATCCCGGCCAGCCCGCCGTCGGGGTGAGCCGGGGCGAGGATCGGCTCCAGGCACAGGACCATGCCTGGCCGGAGGGAAACATCGTCGTCGGGATTGTCGTGCACCTTGATCAGCGGGCGCTCCCACAGCTCAAGTCCGATACCGTGCCCGGCGATCTCACCGACCTGCTCGGTCAGGCCGGCCGCTGCCACGTGCTCCGCGGCCGTGGTGATCAGCTGCGACACTCTGACACCGGGCCGGACGGCATGGACCATGGACCTGGTCGCAGCGGCCGCGACATCGGCGTAGCGCTCGTCCTGCGCCCGCACCCGCCCGACGCCGATCAGGCGCAGGATGTCAGACACGTAGCCGTCGCTGGCGCCGCCGCCGTCGACGAAGACGATGTCGCCTTCAGCCAGGACGTTGTCGGAGGCCGGCGAGTCGACCAGCGGGTACCTGGTCCGGCCTGACACGCAGTTGACGAACAGCGGCTTGGTGCCCGCCGTCGTCCCGCTGCGGTACATGGTCGAGCTGATGATCGCGACGAGTTCCTTCTCCGTCATCCCGGCCTTGGCCGCTTCCAGGCCGGCCCGGTAGCCGGTCACGGCGGCGCCGACCGACCGTCTGACCCGCTCGACTTCCAGCGGGCTCTTGACCATGCGCAAGGCGGAGATGATGCGGCTGGCATCGCGGGGCGGTGCCGCGAGCGAGCCGGTGATCGCGCTGACGAGCTGCTGTGGGAGCGCCATGAAGCTGCCCGGGCTCAGCTCGAACCCCGCCCGTCCCGGCCCGGCACCGATGGCCGCGAGGTGGCCCGTCACCTTCGCCGGCAGTTCTTCGGCGTCGTGGTACGTGTCGACCTGGCCGACCCAGGAGGTTCCCGCCGCGCATCCCGCGTCGAACTGCGCCGCGATCAGCACCGCCTGCCGCGGATCCCTGGCCGCTAGCAGGACCGTGGGCAGCCAGCGTCCCACCGCCCAGACCACCGAGTTGTAGCCGGACAGGTACCTGACGGCCTCTTCCTGGGTGAGCACCAGCACGTCGAGGCCCTGGGCGTCCATCAGCGCGGACAGGCGC
>JADGPC010000119.1 GCA_017882645.1 Streptosporangiales bacterium
CGGACTGGGCCAGTGGCGGACTCGGCCAGTGGCGGATAGTGCCGGGCCGCGCTAGTCCTGGTCCTCGGCCCTGGTGCCGGCGTCGAGGCCGTGGCGGAAGTCACTCACCCGCCTGCTGATCACGCCCGACATAGCGGCGCGCTGCGGCGTCAGCAGGAAGTAGCTGATCACGCCGCTAATCAGGGCGGCCAGGCCCAGCAGCAGCAGGCCGCGAAGCCCGGCCCACAAGAGCAGCACGAACGCCAGGGCGAACAGGCCGAGCCGCAGGACCGTGTAGAAGAGAGTCGCGCGCATAACAGGAGCCAGCCTAGTCGCTGCCGCCAGCACCCCGACCCGCACCGCCCCGACCGGCAGGGCCTCGACCGGCAGCGCCTCGACCGGCGCCGGCTACCGAGGAGCCGAGGATCTCGGCGAGCTGCCCAGGTTCGACGTTGCCGCCCGACAGGATCGCCACTCGCCGCTTCGCAGGCGGCAGCTCACCGGCCCGGAACAGGCACGCGGCCACCGCGACCGCACCCCCGGGCTCGGCCACCAGCCGCGCGCCGGTCACCAGCAGGCGCATGGCGGCCCGGATCTCGTCCTCGGTGACCGTGATGATGTCGTGCACCTGGCTCAGCAAGTGCAGCATCGGCAGCTCGCCGACCTGGTCCACGCGCAGGGCGTCGGCGATGGTGCGCTGGGTCTGCTCGGCGGGCCAGGCCACCCGGCGGCGCTGGCGCAGCGAATCCCGCGCATCAGCCGCCAGTTCGGGCTCCACGCCGACCACCAGCGCGGCCGGGTTGGCCGCCGTGATCGCGGCGGCGACTCCGGCGATCAGGCCGCCGCCTCCCACCGGGCACACGACCAGATCGACGTCCGGGCAGTCGGCCGCTATCTCGAGCCCGACCGTTCCCTGACCGGCGATAACGTCCCGGTGCTCGAAAGGCGGGATCGGCGTGTAGCCGTGCGCGGCGATAAGCTCATCGACCGCCGCGGTCCTGGCGGCCAGGCCGGGTTCGCAGACGACGATCCGTGCCCCCCTGGAGCGGGCGGCCTCCACCTTGACGGGCGGAGCATTCGACGGGACAACTACCGTGGCCGACACTCCGAGCAGAGCGGCCGCGAATGCGACGGCATGTGCATGATTGCCACTAGAGTGGGCAACTACTCCCTTGCTGCGCTGCTCGGGCGGCAGCGCACTGATTGCCGAGTACGCGCCGCGCAGCTTGAAGGCGCCGGTCGGCTGCAGTGACTCCGCCTTCACCAGCAGCAGCGGGTCCACACCGGCGAACGGTACGAGCGGCGTGTGCATGGCGACGCCGTCCAGCCGATCAGCCGCCGCCTGAATCTCAGTTACCGACACAAGGTGAGACACGGCTCTACCCTACGTGTTCATGTCGTCATCGACAGGTGTCGGGCAAAGCATTACGACAAGGCTGTGAGTAAAATCTTTACGGAATCTGAGGCTAATAGTGATCTTTTGTTATTAAGATAAAGATTGAGCGAGGGGGGTCTAGGCGAACGAGGAGTCTCAAATGGACGGGCAAAGTGATCGCCTGCTTACTCCCGGAGAGGTAGCAGCCCTCTTCCGCGTTGATCCGAAGACAGTCACCCGATGGGCCGCGTCCGGGCGGATCAGCAGCATCAGAACCCCCGGCGGTCATCGCCGGTACCGGGAAGTCGAGATCCGGGCGCTGCTCGGCATCGATGCCGATCCGGCCCCGGCCTCAGATCAGGCTGGATGACGCCGAGTTGGCCAGTTGTGGTCGGAGGGCACCCGCGCTGATGCCCTGCCGATCGTTACAGATAAGCGACAGGCCACGAGCCGGGCCCTGGATTCAGGGGATTTAGATCCAGGAGGCTTCGGAGCCGGCCGACTGTCACTGTCGCGGACCAGCTCCGAAGCCGAGCCTGGGGTGGCTCGTACCGCGGTCGATTACATCGGGACTAGCTCGAATACCTCGACGCTGAAGCGGCCCTTCCCCTCCGAGAGGAAGGGGTGCTTGTCAGCCAGTGCGCGGGCCGCAGTGAGGTTCTCCGCCTCCACGATGGAGTACCCGTTCAGGTCTCCAGGTTCCGGGCTGCTGCCGTCGTCGGCCACTGACGACCGGGTTCCGAACGGAGATCCCACGTCGACCAGGGCCGGGCCCAGGCGGCCGATCCACTGACCCCAGGCCTCCATCGCCTCGGCGGACTGCTCCGGTGTCATGTCATCCATTGGCGTGGCCGGGCCGCGATACAGGTACAGGTACTTGCTCATCTGGTCCTCCAGTGCGTCGTGAGCTGTGCTGTCGTGAGCGGGCATTCAAGCCGCCGGCCACAGCCGGCCGCGGGCGCGGTGCGCTTATCGCGTGCTCGTATATCCCGACGGATGACAAGCTCTCCAATCGACAGCACCTGGCACGTATTTCACGACCATCGCTGAGCCATTGCGTCTAGCAGGACCGCGCGACGCATCGGGCGAGCCGGGACCAGCGACGCGGCGCGCGCTCGGGCTGGCACGTCAGAACGGCGCTGGTAACTGCCCGCCCCGGGCCAGGAAGTCCAGGAACTGGCGGCGGAGCGGCTCGTCGCCCTCTCGCCAGCGCTGAGCTCGCTCGTCCATCTCTTCCTGGGTCAGCGCCCCGGCCGCGAGCTTCTCGTAGTCCTGGTCGGCCGGGCCGATCTCCACGTACGCGTCGCTGACAAGCTGACCGTCGTGGGCGGTCGCCGACTCGGGGACCAGCAGGTTGCCGTTAGGCAGCCGGATCACGTACATGGCCGCACCACCCCCTAGATGCCGTACCGCACATTGAAGTAGAGCATGACGTTGAGCGCGACGCGGGTGTTACCGCCCACCATCTCGACCAGCGCCGGCCGCTGGCTCGAGGCGATGGCGGCGAACGCGTCGGCGAAGAACTCCCGCCGCCCCAGATGACCGGGCTGGCGGTGAAAGTCGTTGCTCATCCAAGGCAGGCACTGTCCGTAGAGCCAGGTGAACTCGTCGGAGTCCGACTGCCAGCAGCCGGCCACGCCGTCGATGTCGTCGAGCGCGTGGCCGATCTCGTGGCACATCACATCTGGCGTCGGGGATGGCCGGGACCCGACGATGACCTTGCGTTCGCCGTAGGCACCGGCGCAGACGTCCCAGGTAGCGCGCCCGGACGGCAGCGGCATGCCGCTGAGGCTGCCCATGTCGTCGAGGTCAGGCACCCCGCCGGGGCCGACGTAGATTGCATCGAGCCCCGCCACCAGCCGTTCCTTGATCAGCTGAGGGAACTCAGCGAGCCGGTCCACGGCCAGCACGACCTGCGGCGGCGGCAGCTCGTCGGCCGCCCACTGCCGGTGCAAGATCCGCTCCAGGTGACCGCAGTGCCGCTGCCCTGGCGCGGCCGGAAGGCGCTGGGCGCGCTCGTACCACGGAACTGCCGTGCTCAGCGGCGCAGCGGCCGACTCGCCAGTTCTGGCCGTCTCGCTGGTTCTGGCCGTCTCGCTGGTTCTGGTCCTGGCCGTCTCGGCGACCGGGGCACTCGGCGCGGCGCGGATGGCCGCGCGCGCCGCGCCCGTTCCGGGTGTCGGCCTGGTCCGCACCTGCTTCACCGGCCTGGTCCGCAGTTGCTGTGCGGGCGCCGCCGGCATGGGCGGCACGACCCTGCCTGGCGGCTTGGCGCCGGTTGCCGGCGCAGTCCGGGGTGCCGGCGCAGTCCGCGATGCCGGCGTCGTCCAGGTGGGCGGCGCAGTCCGCGGTGCCGACGTCGTCCAGGTGGGCGGCAGTGTTGGGGCCGTCGGCGCGGTCCTGGCCTGCGGCACGGTCGGGGACGGCGGCACGGTCGGGGACGGCGGCACGGTCGCAGACGGCGGCACGATCGCAGACGGCGGCACGATCGGGGACGGCGGCGCGGTCGAGGAAGACGGCGCGGCGCGGCGCGGCTGTAGTGCCGGGGCCTTGGCTGCGGCACGGCCACTCGCTGCGCGCAGCGCCCGGGACTTGCCGGTGCGGCGATGACTGCCTGGCTGGCCCTGACCAGCCGGACGCGGGCCTTTCGTCGCATGGGCCTGGCCCGCTGCGGCGCCCCTGGATGCGGACACGGCGCGGGACTCCGCCGACCGGATCCCGGCTCCCGAGCGGAAGACTGTCCGGGCAGGCGAACGTGGTCCGCGGCGCGGCCGTCGCCGACGCCACAGTTCCAGTAACCGCCGCATACCTGTCGCTCCCGGGCCGAGGTTAGACGCCAGACTACGACGGCCGGCGGCCTGACGTCACTATTCAGCTTGGATCAGGCCGAACCCGGAGGTGAGGAGGATTACCAGGTGAACCCCGTTGATTCGGTAACGCGCGGGTCTCCGAGCAGCTAGGCTGCGTCCATGTTGGTACTTTGCGTCATTTTCGCCCTACTAACAGTCGGTTTGGTCGTCCCCTGCGTAATCGACATTGCGACGACGCCGAAGCACCACTTCGACCTTCCGTCCAGGCAGACCTGGATGATCGTGGTCATCGCCTTCTGGGCGTTCGGTGCGGCCGGATGGCTGCTGCTCGGCCGCCGGGAGGTGCGGATGCACCAGCTCTGGGATGACATGACCGGGAACTGGGTTCCCGGCCCGGGCGCGGACCGGCGGTATCCCGCGAGCCGTGCCGCCAGCCCTGGGCCCGAGTACTTGCTCCGCAGCACCCGGCGCGGACGGCAGGCCGCGACGGCCCCGGCTCGCTTCGTCGCGCCCGACGACAACCCTTACTTCCTGCTCGAGCTGGACCGCAGGATCCGCGAGTGGCGCGAGGGCTCCGGCTTCTGACAGCCGCCTTGCTCAGCCAACGACAACGCTGAACCCTTGATGTCGGTATATAGCAGCATCAAGGGTTCAGCGTTGTCGCCAGAGCAGCTGCTGGCCGGGGTCATGAGGAGCCCGTGGTTCAGCCCATGCCCGCGTAGGAGTGCAGGCCGGTGATCCACAGGTTCACGCCGACGAGGTTGAACAGCAGGCAGGCGAAGCCGAACAGCTGAATGAACGCGGCCCGGCGGCCCCGCCAGCCCGCCGTTGCCCGCGCGTGCAGGAAGGCAGCGTAGACCAGCCAGGCAATGAACGACCAGGTCTCCTTCGGATCCCAGCCCCAGTACCGGCCCCACGCGTGATCGGCCCAGATAGCGCCGGCGATGACCGCGAAGGTCCAGGCGGGGAAGGCGAACAGGATCGCCCGGTAGGCCAGCCGGTCGAGCACCTCGGAGCCCGGCAGCCGGTCCCAGATCCCAGCCGCCGCGGACGTCTCGCCCGCGGCGACCTGCCGCTCGTACCGGGAGACCAGCAGGTACAGCACGGTCACGACGGCGCCGAAGATGTACGTCCCGATGGCCAGGATCATCGCCGTCACGTGAATGGCGATCCAGTAGGACTGGAGCGCGGGCACCAGCTGTCCGGCTGGCATGTAGATGACCACGACGTCGACGGCCAGCGCGAGCACAACGGGCACCAGGACGAACAGGCCGAGGTAGTACGCGCGGAACCGGACCATGCCGCCGGCCAGCACGAGCACGGCCGCGCAGGTGATGGCGGCGATGAACTCGTACATGTTGCCCCACGGGACCCGGTGCTCGGCCAGGCCCCTGCTCGCCACCGAGACGATGTGCGAGGCGAGCCCCGCGCAGGTCAGCAGGAACGCCGCCCGCAGCCATGTCCCTTGGGGCCACAGCGACGGCCTGGCCGCCGTGAGCGCGGGCTCAGGCAGCCCGCTGCGCGCTGACCCCGGCGGGAAGCCGCCCCGGCTGGCAGTGCCCGCGGCACCGGCCGCTGCGCCTGCCG
>JADGPC010000120.1 GCA_017882645.1 Streptosporangiales bacterium
GCAAGCTCCGCGAGCGCTCCGCGGTCGCGATCATCGTCGTCACCGCGTACGGCGAGGAATCCGATCGCGTCAACGCCCTCGACGCGGGGGCCGACGACTACCTGGTCAAGCCGTTCGGGCTGGCCGAGCTCCAGGCCAGGATCCGGGCCGTGCTGCGCCGGGTGCGGCCGGGTGGTGAGCTGATCAGGCACGGTCCGCTGACCGTGGACCTGCGCACCAAGAAGGTGACGGTCAACGGGCAGGAGGTGGGGCTGACGCCCAAGGAATTCGACATACTCGAGTGCCTCGCGCTCGACCCGGGCCGGGTCGTCGGCCGCCAGGAGGTGCTCGAGTCCGCCTGGGACTCGCACTGGTACGGGCCGACCAAGGTGCTCGACGTGCACGTCGCCGCGCTGCGCCGCAAGCTGGGGGTAACCGGGCTGATCGAGACGGTCTACGGCCGCGGGTTCAGGCTCGGCGAGGTCTGATGGCGCGCAGGATCGCGCTGATCGTCATCGCGCTGGTCGCCGTGCTCCTCGGCGTCGTGGCCGTGCCGCTCGGCCTGCTCACGGCCAGCCAGGACCGACATGACTTCCACGATGACTCGATCGCCGCCTCGGCGACGGTGTCGAGCGTCTCCGAGGAGTTCCTCGGCGACCACTCGACTGGCGCGCCGCTGGCCAAGGCGATCGTCGGCCTGCGGCGCCGCGGCGACCTGGTCGCCGTCTACAACACGGCCGGCCGCCTCGTGGCCGGCGTCCGGTCGGTCCCCGGCGTGTCCGCCGCGCTGGTCAGGCAGGCCCGCACCGACCCGGCCACGCACACCTACCCCACCGCGGAGCGGGTCCTCGTGGTCAGGCCGGTGACGAGCGATGCCGGTCTGGTCCGGCTCGGCACCGTCTACCTGTCGAGGTCGACCGAATCGCTGGACCATCGGCTGGCCGTGCTGCGGGCCTGGCTGGCGCTGGTCACTATTGCCGGGCTGCTGGCGGCGGCGCTCATCGCCACCGCGCTCGCGCGCTGGGTAAGCCGGCCCCTCGGCGCCCTGGAGGCGGCCACGCAGCACCTCGGCGACGGCAATTTCGAGACCAGGGCACCGGGCGGGGCCGGCCCGGCAGAGGTTCGCAGGCTGGCGACGAACTTCAACCGGATGGCGGCCCGGCTCGAGGCGCTGGTCAGCGGACATCAGGCGATGATGGCCGACGTCTCGCATCAGCTGCGCACGCCGCTCGCGGCGCTGCGGCTGCGCCTCGACGTGCTCGCCCAGGAGACGCCAGCCCCGCTGGCGGATGAGCTAGCCGGGGCCCAGGAGGAGGTCGCCAGGCTGTCCCGGATGGTCGACGGGCTGCTGGCCGTCGCGCGCGCCGAGAACGTGACCACGGCCCCGGTGCCGGTGCCGGTCGAGACGGTGATCAAGGACCGCTCGGCCGCGTGGCGGCCCGCGGCCGAGGAGAAGTCGGTCGGCCTGAGCGCATCAGCGCCCGAGCCGCTCTCAGCCAGGATGGGCGAGGGTCACCTCGAGCAGATACTGGACAATCTGCTCGCCAATGCGCTCGAAGCGGTACCAGCGGGCGGCCAGATCCAGGTCCGTGCCGTCGCGGCCGACAGCAGGATCCGGATCACCGTGTCCGACAACGGGCCAGGGATGGGCCCGCAGCAGCAGCGAGCCGCGTTCCGCCGCTACGTGTCTGCTACGCCCGGCGGCACCGGGCTGGGTCTGGCGATCGTCCACCGGATAGTGACTTCAGATGGCGGAACGGCCGAATTGTCTGAAACGCCCGGCGGTGGCCTCACCGTCACCCTTGACGTGCCGGCGGCCGCGCGCGATCGCGTCCCGCGCCGATCGGGAATCTCTCCCGCCGCTGGCCGCGATCTTAAGCAACTCTGAAGAATTCCTGAACCGGTTCTCCAAGCTCGATCGGGCAGGCTATGGATGCCCGATCCGACGAGGAGGACCTAACCCATGCGCTGGCCTCACGAGAGTGCCATCACGCGCCGCGACGAGCATCTCGCGCGCACCCGCAGGCTGTCGATCTGGATCGCTGGCGGCGCCAGCGCCGCCAGCTTCGGGCTCGCCGGCGCACTCGGGTTCGCGCTGCCCGGTCATTCGGTCAGTTCGGGCACCACCACCCACACCAGCACAGGCTCAGGTCATTCCGCCGCTCAGGGAACAGGCGGCGGCTCGGGTCAGCGCTCAGGATCGGCCCGCCACCACCACCGCAGGCTCGCGCCGCCAGCCCAGCAGCCCGGCAACACCGGCGCGCCGCCGGTCGTCTCCTCCGGCGGATCGTGACCTCAGTCATGACCACCGCGCATCTGCTTGCGGTCCCGTTCACCAGCGGGTCCAGCTTGCTCTGGTATTCGACCAGGGCCACCGGCATCATCTCGCTCGTGCTGCTGACCGGCACGGTGATGCTCGGCATCGTCGGAACGGCACGAGCCGCCTCGGTGCGCTGGCCGCGCCTGGTCACCGCGGGCCTGCACAAGAACCTCGCGCTGACCTCGATCGCCCTGGTCGGCGTCCATGTGCTGACCACCGTTCTCGACCCGTACGCCGCGATCAGCCTGGTCGCCGCGTTCGTCCCGTTCAGCTCGCCGTACCGGCCAACCTGGCTGAGCCTGGGCGCGGTCGCTTTCGACCTGCTGCTCGCCGTTATCGTCACCAGCCTGCTCCGGGACCGGCTGAAGCACCGCAGCTGGCAACTGGTGCACCTGCTCGTCTACGTCAGCTGGCCGGTCGCGCTGTGGCACGGGCTCGGTACCGGTACCGACACCCGGCTGGCGTGGGTTCTTGGCATTAACGTCGTCTGTGTCGCCGCTGTCGGCTGGGCGGTCTGGTGGCGCCTGTCCCTGACCGATCACGCCCTGACCAGAGCGGCCGGCCTGCTGACACTGGTGTTCCTGCCCCTGTTGACGCTGGTGTTCGTGCTTTTCGGGCCGCTGCAGCCCGGCTGGTCGCGACGAGCGGGAACCCCCGTCGCGCTCCTCGGCAGCCAGAGCCAGACCGGGACCTCGGGCGGCGGTCAGTCCGGTCAGTCCGGCCGGCTGGTGAACACGCCTTTCCGCGGGCATCTCTCGGTGGCGACCCCGGCGCCGAACCGGCGGACGATCACGATCACCGGCCACACCACCGCGACCCCGGCGGAGAGCTTCGTGATCATCTTGCGCGGAGCACCGGCGGGCGGCGGCGTCAGCCTGTCCGGCGGAACGGTGCGGCTCGGGCCGCAGGGAACCGCGTCCGGCTACTCGGGGCCAGTGGTGCAGCTAGCGGGTAAGGACCTGGTAGCGGCCGTATCCGGCCAGTCGGGGCAGCGGCAGGCGCAGTTCACCTTGACAATCAGCGGCTCAGTGGTGACCGGGACGGTCACCCTGGTCACCGCGAACGGGGAGTAGGAATGACACGACACGGCGGCGTTGCCGCCCCGGCCGGGCACCGTGCCGACCAGCTCGGCCTGTCCGGCAGGCTGACTGCCGGCTGGCAGGACTCGGACCAGCCGGCCACGCTCCGCGCGCACCTGGACCGGTACGGCCCGCCGCCGCAGCACGGCACCGGGCGACACGGCACGCTGATCGACGCGGTCACCCAGGCCGGGCTGACCGGCCGCGGCGGCGCGGGCTTCCCGACCGGGGTGAAGATGCGCTCGGTGGCCTCCCGGCGCGGCCAGGCGGAAGTCGTGGCCAACGGCATGGAAAGCGAACCTGCCAGCGAGAAGGACAAGGCACTGCTGGCCCGCGCCCCGCACCTCGTGCTCGACGGGGCAGTGCTGGCGGCGACATCGATCGGAGCCGGGACTGTCCACCTCTGCCTGCCGCGGAGCAGGCAGTGGCTGATGACCATCGCGGCGGACGCGGTGGCCGAACGCGAGCGGGCGGGCTTGGACCCGGTCAAGATCGAGGTTCACGGGCTGCCGCACCATTACGTTTCCAGCGAGGAAACCTCGATCGTGCGCTGGCTGAACGGCGGCGAGGCCCGGCCGACGGCCGTGCCGCCGAGGCCGTACGAGAAGGGAGTCGGGCAGCGCCCGACGCTGCTTGACAATGTCGAGACGCTGGCCCACGTCGCGCTGATCGCGC
>JADGPC010000121.1 GCA_017882645.1 Streptosporangiales bacterium
CGCGCTCCGCCGCGACGCCCAGCTCGATCAGGTCGGCCGGGTCGGTCGCGAAATTCGGCACGGCGATGCCGCGCTGCAGGCTGGCCATGGCTCAGGCCACCCGGCTGAGTTCGCAGTAGCCGCCGCGGCCGCTCAGGATCCGCTTCAGCGCCGCGGGACCGCCCGCCTTCACCTCCAGGTGCGCCCGGGCGAGGTCGCGCTGAGCCGAGGCGTCGCCGGCGAACGCACGGCAGCAGCCCTCGGGCTCGACGTTGGCCAGGGCCAGGATCGCGCCCGCTCCGCCCATCGGCCCGGCCAGTGCCAGCAGCGCGGACGAGCCGACGTAGGTCGCCCCGTCGTAGTTCGCGAGCTCGTCGAGCAGCCGGTCAGCGCTGCCGGACGAATCCTTGATCCCGGCGATCGGGAGGCCGGGCAGTGCGTCCACCGGGACACCGGGGGCCGAGATCCACGGCACGTGATAGGCCAGGACCGGCCGGCTCGCCGCGGCCGCGGCGATGGCGCCGAAGAAGCCGGCCAGGTCACCGGAGCCGGGCGGCGGATAGGCCAGGATGGCGTCCGCGCCCGCGCGCACCGCGTCGGCGGTCAGCTCGGCGGCTGACTCGGTGCTCGCCGCGCCGGTGCCGGCCAGCACCGGAACCGCGGCGGGCAGCTCGGCCCGGACCGCGCGGACGAGCGCGACCCGCTCCGGCGCGGTCAGCTGCCCCGCCTCGCCGGTCGTGCCCGCCACCAGGACCGCGCGCATCCCGCGTGCGACCAGGTCGGCCGCGTGGGCGGCAGTGGCCGTCGGGTCGAGCTCACCGGCCCGGTCGAACAACGTCACGAGCGCGACCCCGACCCCGCTGAAAACGTCCACCGCTGCCCCTTTCATCGCAGACTGCACTGATTTATCGACGCCAGCCCCGGGCGGACGAGCGCTCTGGTCAGGCGACAGGCCTCCTGCCTATACTACTTTCAGTCGACAATCGACAATCTGCGGCTAGCTGGAGGAGATTCACCTGGCTGGAGAAGCTGCACCAACGGGGCAGCGGTTTGCGGATCAAGTCGCGATCGTCACCGGCGGATCGAACGGCATCGGCCGGGCGGTGACCGGTGCGCTGGCCGCCGAGGGGGCCAGGGTGGTCGTCTGCGACCTGGCCGACTCCGGATACTTCAGCGGCAACGACCGGGTCGTGACGCTGACCGGCGACGTAGCCGATTCCGCCGCGGCGCAGGCCGCCGTAGCGGCCGCGATGGACCGGTTCGGCCGCCTCGACATCCTGGTCAACGATGCGGCCTCCTATCCGGACGGCACCCTGCTCGAGATGACGCCGCAGGACTGGGACCGGGTGTTCCGGGTCAATGTCACCGGCTCGTTCATGATGATGCAGGCCTTCGCCAGGACCGTCGTGGCCGGCGGAGCGGCCGGGTCGATCGTCAGCATCTCGAGCGGCTCGGCGCGCAGTCCCCGGCCGGGCGGCGCGGCGTACAGCGCGTCCAAGGCCGCGCTGGAGACCATGAGCAAGGTCTTCGCGATGGAACTCGGCGAGCACGGGATCAGGGTCAACATCGTCTCGCCCGGCTACATCGACGTGCGCGGCTGGAGCGACGCCCATCCCGACCGTGCCCCGGCCGACCTCCGGGCCGCGCTCGTGCGCGGCATCCCGCTCGGCGCGGCCGGCCATCCGAGCGACATCGCGGCCGCCGTGCTCTTCCTGGCCTCGGCGCAGGCCGCTCATATCTCGGGCGCGGTCCTCGATGTCGACGGGGGCTCCGGGGCAGGCAGATTCGGGCTGCGGTCCTACGTGAGCCCAGAGGGCGCCGATGTCCGAGGGTAGCGGCGACGTGCCGATCATCGAGACGCGCGACATCACCCGGTACTTCAGCGTGGGCCACGGCTCGGCCGGCCGGGGCCGTACGGTACTGAAGGCCGTCGACGGGGTCTCGCTGGCCATCCGCCGCGGCGAGACGCTGGCGCTGGTCGGCGAGACCGGATCAGGCAAGACCACGTTCGGGCGGCTGCTGCTCGGGCTGTACAAACCGACTGGAGGCGACGCGCTGTACCGGGGATCGAGCATGCTCGCGGCGCGCGGCGAGACCGCGCAGGCCGTGCGGCGGCAGATCCAGGGCGTCTTCCAGGATCCCTACTCTTCGCTCAACCCGACGATGACCGTCGGCCAGTCGCTGGCCGAGGTACTCAAGGTGCACAAGATCGCCGGGCGGCGGGACCGCTCGCAGGCAGTGGCCGAGCTGCTGACTACGGTCGGGCTGTCGCCGGCTCAGGCGGCCAGGCGGCCGCAGGCGTTCAGCGGCGGCGAGCGGCAGCGGATCGGGATCGCCAGGGCGCTGGCGGCCAGGCCCGAGGTGGTGATCGCCGACGAGCCGCTGTCCGCGCTTGATGTCTCGATCCAGGCGCAGGTGCTCAATCTGCTGATCGCGCTGCAGGAGCGCCGCGGCCTGACCTACCTGTTCGTTACCCACGACCTCGACGTGGCCAGGCACATCAGCCAGCGGACCGCGGTGATGTACCTGGGCCGGGTGGTCGAGTACGCGCCGACCGGCGACCTGTTCGCCGAGCCGCTGCATCCGTATACCCAGGCCCTGATTGCCGCTGCTCCCCGGCTCAGCACCAAGCGCAAGGCCGTGAAGCCGGCCCTGGGCGGTGACATCCCGAACGCCATCGAGCGGCCGCCGGGCTGCCATTTCCATCCCCGCTGCCCGCTCGCGATGCCGGTCTGCGCCGAGCGCGAGCCGGAGCTCCTGCCGGTCGGCGACGGCCGGTCGGTCGCGTGCCACCTGCACGACCCTGGGGTGATGGCCGCGGCGTGAGCCGTCAGGCCGGCGTGTCGGCCCGCGGCGGCCTGCCAAGCTCGGCGGCGTGCTCGGGGAATCCTTCCAGGTAGTGGTCTCTGATCGCCCGCCTGAGCCGGTCGACGTCACCGCTCTCGACCGCGTCGAGCAGCTGCCGGTGCCGGTCGACCGCGTCGATGAGGCCGATGCCCTGACGCTCCACCGCGGACCGCATCAGCGCACCCATCTGGCTGTCCAGCATGGACCACAGGTCCTTCAGCCGGCTCCGCCCCGAGATGTCGATCAGGAGCTCATGGAACCTGGTGTCGCTGTCGACCAGCGCATCAAGGTCATCCGTTCTCGCCGCGGCCGACATGTGCTCCAGCGCCAGGCGCAGTGACCTGGACAGGTCTTTCCTGCGCTGGCCGAGACCGCCGGCCACGCTGGCGTCCTCGAGCACGTAACGCGCGTAGCAGACGTCCTCCGCGTCCTGCATCGACATCCTGGTCACGATGCTGTAGCGGCGCGGCACGATCTCGATCAGGCCCTCGGACTGCAGGCCGCGCATCGCGTCCCTGATGGTGCCCCGGCTGACCCCGAACTCGGCGGCGAGATTGGCCTCGACGAGCCGTGTTCCGGCCGGCAGCTCGTTGTTCAGTATCCGGTGCCGCAGCCGGCGGCCCACCGCTTCAGGCAGGGACACATGATCAAGAATGGTCCCCCACCCCCTTCTTCTCCACCTAGTCGCCTGCTGCCTGGTCCACCTGCTGCGCCGGGCGGCGTCCTCCGCTGGTCACTGTAGTTTCAGCAGCCCGGCCGTCAAGCCGACGTGCCCGTCCGGATCCGGCCGCACGGCCAGCTCGCCGCGCGGCCCGGTCAGGATGGGCGTGATGCCCGGGCCGTGACCGGGCAGCGGGCTCCCGCCGTGTACCACGATGCCGACGCTCACCCAGTCCCGCCGGTAGCCCATGTTGTACCGGACATCGATATCGGCGATAGCGACCAGGTCACCGAGCCGCAGCGCGGCCCCGTCGGCAGGGCCGAGCTGAAGGTCGAGATCCCAGCTGACGGCCGGGCGGCCGAGTCCGTTTCCGGCCAGCCTGGCCGGTACTTCCAGCCGGACCCCGACGTGCTCGGCGCTGACCGGCAGGGCCGTCAGCAGATCCGGATCGATGTTCATCACGGCGACCGCGGGCGGCAGCCAGTCCGGCCGGTAGCCCTGGCCGCGGGTCCGCACGCTGACCTGGTCGCCGGGGCGCAGCCGGGCCAGGTCGGCGGCGCGGAAGCCGACGATCACGCGCCCGTTCTCGCCGCGCTTGCCGGTCACCGCCCCGATGGCTCCGGCGGCCGCTCCCGTCCGCACCTGGGCCGCGTTGCCGATGCAGGAGTAGAGCGTGAGCGCGTGCCTGGCCGCCTCGGACGGGTGCACGAGGCAGGCACCGGGCGCGGCATGGTCGGCGTGGGCCGCGAAGACCGAGTCGCCGAGGTCAAGGCCGAGCACGATACCGCCGTCGCCGACCGGCACGTACGGCTCGCCGTCCGCATCGACCCGGTACGGGCTGTCGCCGAGCTCAGGATGCTCGACCGTCCCGAGCAGGTTGACCGTGACCGCCGCCAGTCCCGCGCTCACCGGCCCGCCCCGTCCGCCCCGTCCGCCGAAGTCCAGCTCGCGCCGTGATACCAGGCCGCCAGGTTGGCGTCCCGGTCATCGACCAGGTGGAATGCGCTGGCCGGGCCGCTCAGCAGCGTGCTCGGTCCCGGCCCGTGGCCGAACAGCAGGCACTGGCCGGTCGAGATCACGCCGATGGTCAGGTATCCGGGCCGGTAGCCGCGGCCGTACCGGTGGTCCTGGTCGGCCAGCGCCACGATGTCACCGACCCGGAGCGACTCCAAGCCGAGCGACAGGTCATCGCCGAGGCCCTCATACGCGCCCATCAGGTCGGTGTTCGCGTACTCCGAGATCATGCCGACACCCGCGCCGATCGCCTCGGCCGGGATCCTGGCCGCCACGTGCACCTCGAGCCGGCCGCCCGGCCTGCTGCCGCCCGGCATCGCCTCGATCAGGCCGGGCGAGCAGTTCTTGGCCACGATGTGCTGATGGTCGGTCAGCCGCAGGCCCTGGCCGGTGGCCGTGATGGTAACGGCGTCGCCGGTGGTCAGCATGGCCGCTACCGGCTCCGCGAAGTCGGCGAGCACGTACGCGTGCTGACCGATGACGTGCCCGGTCGCGCCTGCGGCCGGACCAGAGTCCACCCGCACCTGGTTGCCGACGCAGGACAGGAACTGCACGGCCATATTGGCGGCCGGATCGGCGTGCCTGATCGACGCGCCAGGCTCGAGGTGATCAGCCGCATATCCGGTCGCCCGGTCGCCGCAGTGCACGCCGAGCGTCACGCCGCCCATGCCCGGCAGCACGAACGGCTGGCCGTCGGGGTCGATCCGGTACCCGTGCCGGTCGGCCAGGGCCGGCCAGACCTCGCCGGTGAGCACCTGGGTGACCAGCCTGGCCGCGTTGGTGGCGGCCTTCATCGCGGGTCCAGCGGGAAGCTGACCCAAGCCCGCTGGCGGTGCGCGGCCTCGAAGGCGTTGATCGTCTCCTGAACCAGCGCCGCCTGGCCGAAGTCACCCTGGCAGTCCGTGCTGCCGCCGGTGATCTCGGAGATGAAGTCGGCCACGAGATTGGAGTAGAACAGGTACTCCCACGGCTCACCCGAATGGCCGCCAGCCGGGAAGAAAGGATCCGGGATCTCCCATTCGGTGAACTCCACGGCACTCTTGGTGGCGGTCCTGATCGTCTGGCAGCAGCCGAACTCGTCGACCAGCCGGACGATGATCGCGCCCTGCGACCCGTAGATCCGAGCCTCGATGCCCGGGTAGTTTCCGACGGTGACGTAGGACGACTGGATGGACGCCAGCGCGGCAGTACCAGTCGGACCAGGGCCGAACTCGGCAATCCACATATCCCCGTCGTCGATGTTGACCCTGGTCATCTCGCCGGTGTCGCGGACCATTCTGGCCGGCACGAAGTTGCGCATCGTGCCGGTCACGGCCGTCAGCGGCGCGCCGAGCCACCAGTGCATGATGTCGATGATCGGCGCGCCGTAGCCCTCGATGGACGACACGGCGATGACCGCGGGGTCGGCCTGCGGGTCGACCTGGCGCAGCGGAGTCGCCGGGTCGATCCACTGGCTGTTCTGCTCGTACCCGTTGAACATGTACGGCTCGCCGACGAACCCCGCGTCGATGAGGTGGCGGGCGTACTGGATCGCCGGGGCGTACCGGAACGTGAATCCGACCTTCGTCTTCAGGCCCCGGGACCGGGCCAGCTCGGCCGCCTGCCTGGTCTTGCGGAAGTCCGGGTGCACCGGCTTCTCGCACAGCACGTGCTTGCCGGCGCTGAGCGCGTCCCAGGAGACGTCGAAGTGCGGCCGGTTGCCGGTGACGACGTCGATCACGTCGATGTCCGGGTCGTCGAGCAGCTCGCGGTAGTCGGCGGTCGTCCTGGCGATGTCGAACCTGGCCGCCGCTCCGGCCAGGGCGGCGGGGTCGGTGTCGGCCAGGGCGACGACCTCGGCCCGGTCGTCCCGCTGCCAGCCGGGGATGTGAGCGCGCTGCGCCCAGCTCCCCGTGCCGACCACCGCGACGCGCAGCGTCCCTGATGTCATCGGATCGTCCTGCCCTTCGATAGTCAGTAGCCCGCGTCGGAGTCGAAGACGTTGCGCAGCGGCTCGCCCGCCAGCCAGCGCCCGAGGTTGTCGATGAACAGGTCGGTCAGCAGCTTGTTCTCCGCGGCGACCGTGGACGCCGAGTGCGGCGAGACAATGACGTTGTCCATCGCCCACAGCGGCGAGGTGACCGGCAGCGGCTCGGTCTCGAAGACGTCGAGGCACGCTCCGCCGATCCGGCCCGCGGACAGGGCGTCGATCAGCGCGCTCTCGTCGATCACCGGCCCGCGGGACAGGTTGACGACCACGGCGCCCTGGCGCAGCAGGGCCAGCTCACGGCGGCCGATCAGGTGCCGGGTCCGCTCGGTGAGCGGGCAGGCCAGCACCAGCGCGTCGACGGTGCCGAGCACGCCGCCGATCTCGGTGTCCGCCAGGTACCGCGACACGCCGGGCACCTGGTAGGTGCGGCCGGGCCGGCCCGCCCCGGATACCTCGACGCCGACGGCGGCGAGCAGCCTGGCGACCTCGCGCCCGACCCCGCCAAGCCCGACGAGCAGGACCCGCGATCCGCGCAGCAGCGCCGTGGCGTGCCGCTCCCAGTGCCTGGCTGCCTGGTGCCGGGTCAGCAGCGGCAGGTCCTTGGCGAAGTAGAGCAGCCCGAAGAGCGCGAACTCGGCCAGCGGCGCGCCGTGCACGCCGGCCGCCGTGGTGAACACGATCGGGCCCTTCGCCAGGCCGGTGCGGTCGATCAGCCCGCCGATGCCGGCGCTCGTGCCCTGGATCCAGCGCAGCCGCGGGCAGTTGACCGCGATCTGGCCCGGTGCCTGCCAGTCAAAGTCGAAGCTGACATCGGCAGCCGCGCGCAGTCCGGCCCACCGGGCCAGGTCGGGCGGGCCGAGGCTCCTGGCCGTGCCCGAGTGGTCGCACGGGTAACGCGGGACGGGCAGCAGGTCGGGCTCGTACAGCAGGTTGAGCCGCCGGTCGGCGGCGGCGATCCGGTTCACGTGCTCGGCCTCGAGCGGCGAGGCGATGAGCACGTTCACGGCCCCCGTCATCGGCACCCGCCCTCTCAGCTAATTGTCGACAGTCAACGACTACCTCAGCATGAACCGCCAGTCAAGACCGGGCAGCAGCACCGCTTCCGCCCCGAACAGCCGCGAAACACAGCAGGTACGGCGAAGATGTCGGCTATTGACGCTGCCCGGGCGTCTCTTTACATTAGAGACACGCTGTCGACAATCGACGAAATGGGGTGCACAATGCTCCGAGCTTCCTGGCCCCGGATGCTGAGCCTCGCCGCGATCGCGCTCGCTATGGCCGCCGCCGGCTGCTCAAGTGGCGGCTCCGGCGCCCCGTCTGGTGGCTCGGCCGCCGGCAGCAGCACCCTGGTCATCGCCAACGCGGTCCGGGTCGACACCCTCGATCCCGAGGCGAACTCGGTGAACGAGTCGATCTGGCTCGACCAGAACCTGTACAGCAGGCTGCTCCAGCCCAACGCGACCGGCACCGGGCTGCTCCCCGACCTGGCCACGTCGTGGAACACCAGCAAGGACGGCCTGACGTACACGTTCCACCTGGGCAACGCCCAGTTCTCCGACGGCTCCCCGGTGACCGCCAGCGACGTCGTGTTCTCGATCGACCGGTCACGCGCGTTCAAGGGCGGCTGGGGCTTCCTGCTGACGCCGGTGAAGACGATCACGGCACCCGACCCGCACACGGTCGTCATCACGCTGTCCCAGAAGCACGCGCCGCTCCTGGCCGACCTGGCCATGTACGCGTACTCGATCGTGCCCAAGCACCTGGTGCAGACCCAGGGCAAGGCCTTCTTCCAGCATCCGGTCGGCAGCGGGCCGTTCTACGTGACCTCCTATAAGCCGGACAGCGAAGTCGACCTGGCCCGCAACCCGCACTTCTACGGCACGATGCCGAAGATCAGCAAGGTCAAGATCCTCGTTGTGCCCGACGACAACACCCGCGTGCTCATGCTGGAGAGCAAGAAGGCCGACGTTATCGAGAACCCGCCGGGCAACCTGACCAGCCAGATCGACAAGACGCCTGGCCTGCACGTCGACCTCTTCCCGTCCACCAGGGTCGACTTCATCCAGCTAGACGAGCACTTCGGGCCGTTCAAGAAGCTCGCGGTGCGGCAGGCGCTGAACTACGCGATCGACCGGAACGCGCTGGTCAAGCTGGCCTACCAGGGCGACGCGATTCCCGGCGCCTCGTTTATGCCGTACAAGATGCAGTACTTCGACTCCTCGATCACGCCGTACCCGTATGACCCGGCGAAGGCCAAGAGCCTGCTCGCCTCGGCCGGCTACCCGCACGGCTTCAAGACGTTCCTGATCACGGTGAGCGGTGACGTGGCCGGGCAGGCCGAGGCCGTCGTGGTGAAGTCCGAGCTGGCCAAGGTCGGGATCACCGTGGCCATCCAGTCCTACGAGCTGCTCACGGCCTACTCGAAGGAGGACGGCGGGCACTCGCAGATGGGCGAGCGGTACTGGACCAACGACATCATCGACCCGGACGAGGTCGCGACGTTCGGCGCCGACTGCAAGGGCGGCGCGAACGCGTTCAACAGCTACTGGTGCAGCACCCTGGCGACGAGCCTGGTGAATAAGGCCAGAAGCGAGCTGACCAGCGCGAAGCGGCAGGCGTATTACAGCCAGATCCAGCAGATCATCTACCAGCAGTCGCCGTTCATCGTCACTGACTACAGCCCGTACCGGTACGGAGTCGGCGACTGGGTCAAGGGGTTCCACGCGAGTCCGCTCGGGGCCTACGTCCTGTCGCTTGAGACCCTCACGGTCGGCCAGCACTAAACGCGGAGGCGGGCGCCGTCACCGGCCGGCGCCCGCCGCTGCGACCTGGCCGTCAGCACGAGCAAGGAGGTCACGGGTTGAGCCGTTTCGGCACGCTCCCCCGGCGGCTTGGACATCTCGTGCTCATCGCGTTCGGCATCACGCTGGTGACGTTCTTCTTGCTGCGGCTGATTCCCGGCGACCCGGCGCTGGCGATTCTCGGCACCAGCTACACCCATCAGCGAGCCGAGGCGATCGACCTCGCGCTCGGCCTGAACAAGCCCATCTGGACGCAGTACGTCCTGTTCATGGGGCGGCTGTTCCGTGGCAACCTCGGCTACTCCTTCTTCTACAGCCTGCCGGCCACGACGGTGATCGGGCAGCACCTGGCGCCGACGGTCTTCCTGGTGATCTATGCCGCCGTGCTGGCTGCGGCTATCTCGCTGCCGCTCGGATTCGTCTCCGGGCTGCGCCGCGGCGGCGTGGTCGACCAGTCGACCAGGGTGTTCTTTACGGTCAGCTTCGCCATGCCGGCGTTCTGGCTCGGCATCATCTTGCTGATCGTGTTCAGCGTCCACCTGCACGTCTTCCCGATCAGCGGCTTCGGCTCCGGGTTCGCCGGGCACCTGTACTACCTGTTCCTGCCCGCGCTGACGATCGCGGTCGGCTTCTCGACGGTGCTGATCCGCAGCCTGCGCGCGGCCACAATCGCGACCTTGCAAGCCGAGTTCGTCGATACCGCCAGGATGAAGGGCATCTCGCGGGCGAAAGTGCTGCGCCGTCACGTCTTCCGCAATGCCGTGCTCGCCGTGGTCGCCGTGTTCGGCGTGAACCTGGCCTACCTGATCAGCGGGACCGTGCTGGTCGAGAACGTCTTCTCGCTGCCCGGCCTGGGCTCGCTGCTGGTCAACTCGGTGTCCAACCGGGACTACCCCGTGGTGCAGGGCGTGACGCTGCTGTTCGCCCTGCTCATCGTGGCGATCAACCTGCTGACTGACCTGACGCAGTCCGCGCTTGATCCGCGCGTCGGACAGGAGATCGGCGAATGAGCCAGGCCTGGGCGACACACCCGTCGCAGGCGCTGCTGCGCGTCGCCGAGCGCGCCGCGAAGCGCAGCCGCAGCACGGGCCGCCGCCGGCTGGTGCTGATCAGCGGCCTGGTCATGCTGGGCATCGCGATCGCCGCGATCCTGGCCGCGCCGCTACTATCCAGCTATCCCCCGAATGCGCTCGATGTCCTGCACCCGCTCGCTCCCCCGCTGACGCCCGGCCACCTGCTCGGCACTGATCAGTACGGCCGTGACATCCTGGCCAGGATCCTGTACGGCGGCCGGATTGACCTCGCGATCGCGTTCGGCGCGACCAGCGTCACGCTGGTCTTCGGCACCATCGTCGGAATCGTCGCGGGGTACTTCGGCGGGTGGGTCGACAACCTGCTGATGCGGATCGTCGACCTGTTCTTCGCGTTTCCCTTCCTGGTCCTGATCATCGCGATCATCGCGATGCTGGGCCCGAGCATCTTCAACATGTTCGTGGCGATCTGGATCACCAGCTGGGTCAGCTACGCGCGGATCATGCGCGCCCAGACCGTGGTCGCGAAGAAACAGCAGTACGTGCTCGCTGCCCGGACACTCGGCTACGGCCGGGTCCGCGTGATGCTGCGGCACATCCTGCCCAACACCGCCTCGGCCGTGATCATCTTCTCGATGGTCGACGCGATCGGCAATATCATCCTGGCCGCCTCGCTGGGCTTCCTCGGCCTGGGCGCCCAGCCGCCGACGCCGGAGTGGGGGACGATGATCTCCGACGGCCAGAACTACATCCTGTCGTCCTGGTGGCTCGCCACCCTGCCGGGCCTGGCCATCGTCTTCGTCGGCGTCGCGTTCAGCCTGATCGGCGACGGCCTCGCCGACGTCTTGCGCCCGGGCGAGCGGTGACCGCCTTGGCCGGGGGGCAGAGCGCCGGCGAGCCGCTGCTCACCGTCGAGGACCTGCATACCTACCTGGCTACCGGCCAGGGAGTGGTGCGGGCCGTGGACGGGGTCTCGTTTACCCTGGGCCAGGCCGAGGTGCTCGGCATCGTCGGCGAGAGCGGCTGCGGGAAGACGGTCACCTGCCGCACGATCATGGGCCTGACGCCGCGCCGGATTGCCTACAGCAGCGGCCGGGTGATCTACCACCCCTGGGGCGAGGGCAACATCCTGGATCTGTCCGAGCGCGAACTGCAGAAGCTGCGCGGGACGCACCTGGCGATGATCTTCCAGGATCCGATGACGGCCCTGAACCCGGTCCGCAGCATCGGCGACCAGCTGGCCGAGGCGGTCACCGCGCACACCAGGCTGCCGCGGGCGCAGGCCCGCGACCGGGCCGTCGACCTGCTGACCCGGGTCGGCATCCCGGCTCCCGAGCGGCGGATGCGCGACTACCCGTTCCAGTTCAGCGGCGGCATGCTGCAGCGGGCGCTGATCGCCATCGCCCTGGCCTCCTCGCCGCGGCTGCTGCTCGCCGACGAGCCGACCACGTCGCTCGACGTGATCATCCAGGATCAGATCCTCAGCCTGCTGCTTGAGCTGCAGCGGGACACGGGGATGAGCATGATCCTGGTCAGCCACGACCTGGCCGTGATCACCGAGGTATGCGACCGGGTTATCGTCATGTACGGCGGTCAGATCGTCGAGGAAGGCGACACCGCGACGATCATCACCGCGCCCTCGCATCCGTATACCAAGGCCCTGCTCGAGGCGCTCCCGCAGGGCGGCCACCGCGGCCCGCTGCGCAGCATTCCGGGCGCACCGCCCAGCCTGATCGACGCCCCGGCCGGCTGCCGCTTCGTGCCTCGATGCCCGCTCGCGATGCACGAGTGCACCGGCTGGACCACCGAGCTTGTTGAGACCGGCGGGCCCGGTCACCGGGCCCGCTGCTGGCGGCATCACGAGGTCGGGAGGGCCACGGCATGGCAGGCAAGCGACTCGGCGTAGGCGTCATCGGGGCGGGGCGGTGGGCGAACTGGGCGCACCTGCCTGGCTGGGTCCGCGACAGCCGGTGCGACCTGGTGGCGGTCTGCGACCGGGAGATCGACCGGGCCAGGGCGGCGGCGCAGGAGTTCGGCGCGCCGGTCGTCACCGCCGATTACCGGGACCTGCTCGGCCGCGATGACATCGACATCATCGATGTCGTCACCCGGGACTCCGAGCATTTCGAGATCAATGTGGCCGCCATCGAGGCCGGCAAGCACGTGCTGAGCGAGAAGCCTGTCGCCCATGACTTCCGGGACGTCCGGCGGGTGGCCGCACTCGCCGTGGCGAAGGGGCTGAAGACCAAGGTCGGCTTCACGTTCAGGTACAGCCCGGCGGTCCGCTACCTCAAGCACCTCATCGACAGCGGCAGCCTCGGCACGCCGTTCATCTACAACGCCTACGAGCAGAACTCGCAGTGGCTGAACCCCGCGACGCCGCTGCGCAGCGGCGAGCGGGCCGGCGACCGGCCGCTGCAGGTCGCCTCGCTGGAAGGATACGGCGCGCCGGTCATCGACCTCGGACACTGGTTCATGGGCTCTGACCTGACCGCGGTCGTCGGCGTGCTGCGGAACTTCGTGCCCGAGCGCATGATCGCCGAGACCGGCACAATGGCCAGGGTGAACATCGACGACGGCGACATCTTCATCGGCGAGTTCGCCAGCGGTGCCATCTGCTCGGTGCAGAGCAGCTTCGTCACCGTCGGCAACTACCCCGGCATCGAGGTGCGGGTCTACGGGTCGGAGGGCGCTGCGATCGCCCGGCTGGTCGAGGAGTTCGGCATCTGCGAGACGCTGAAGGTCGCCAGGCCCGATGACGTCGAGTTCAAGGAGGTGGAGGTGCCGCAGAGCTACTACCCGCCGGGCGGCAGCCCGCGCGAGTCGTGGCGCACCCTGTATTACGCGAACCTGACCGCGAACTTCGCCAGCGAGGTGCTCGGCGAGATCGACGGCAACGAGGGCAGCTTCGGCGACGGGCTGTGGGTGCAGGAGGTCGTGAACGCGGTGGAGATCTCCCATCACGAGCGCCGCTGGGTGAGCCTGCCGCTGGAGGTGACGCCCTGATGCCCGGGCCGGGCCCGCTTCGCTGGGGCATCGTCAGCACCGCGAATATCGCCAGGGCGGCCTTCCTGCCGGCCCTGCGCGCCGCGGGCGGGACCCCCGAGGCTGTCGCCGGGCGGGACCTGGCCAGAACGCGGGAGTATGCGCAGGCGCACGGGGCCGGGCGTGCGGTCCAGGGTTACCAGCGCCTGATCGACGATCCTGACGTGGACATCCTGTACATCGCCCTGCCCAACGCGCTGCACGCGGAGTGGACGATCCAGGCCCTCAAGGCGGGCAAGCCGGTGCTGTGCGAGAAGCCGCTCTGCGGCACGCTCGCCGACACCGAGCGCGTGCTGTCGGTCGCGCGAGAGACCGGGACTTTGCTGTGGGAGGCCTTCGTCTTCCCGTTCAACGAGTACCTGCGGCAGATCAGGTCGCTGATCGCCGACGGCGCCATCGGCGAGCTGCGCGAGATTCAGTCTGACTTTCACTTCCGGGTCAGCCGACCCGACAACGTCAGGATGTCCGCCGAGCTGCAGGGCGGCGCGCTGCGTGACGTCGGCTGCTACCCGGTCCGGCTCGCGCAGGAATTCTTCGGCGAGCATCGGAGCGCCTGGGCGGCTCGCGAGCTAGGCGGCCACGGCGTCGACATCGAGACGTGGGGATCGCTGGGCTACGGCGACGGGCGCAGGCTGCTGCTGTCGTGCGGGATGCGCCGCGAGTACGACACGTTCTCCCGGCTGCTCGGCACGGCCGGGCAGATCGAGGTCAGCAACCTGTTCCACCCGGGACCCGGTGACCACGTCACGCTGCACCAGCCCGGCGGCGAGCCGGTCCGCTGGACCGCCCCGGCCAGCGAGCCTGCCTTCACCGCCGCCCTCCGGCACATCAGCGCCGCCGTCACCGGGGCCGAGCCGCCCCGGCTGCTGGCTACCGAGACCTCCCTGGCCACGGCCAGCGCACTGCACGACCTCGCGGCGGCGTGCTAGTTACCCAGTGCCGGTCACCCGGTGCTAGTCACCCAGCGCTATTCGCCCAGGCCGATGCCGGGCATCCAGCGCAGCCAGCGCGGCAGGTACCAGCTCCGCTCCCCGAGCAGGGCCAGCGCGGCCGGCACGCAGATCCCCCGCACCACGGTGGCATCGATCAGGACCGCGAACGCCAGGCCGACGCCGATCATCTTCAGGTCGATGGTGGACAGCGAGGCGAAGATCGAGAAGACCGCCACCATGATCACAGCCGCGCTCGTGACCACGCCGGCCCCGCGCGAGATCCCGCCGACCACCGCGTCATGGGTGGTCGCGCCCGCCGACCGGAGTTCCTTGATCCGGCTCAGGATGAACACGTGGTAGTCCATGCTCAGTCCGAACAGGAACACGAACATGAACAGCGGTACCCAGTCCATGACCCCGCCGAACGAGGTGAATCCGAGCAGCCCTTCCAGGTGCCCTTGCTGGAAGATGAAGGTGATCAGGCCGTAAGACGCACCAACTGACAGCAGGTTCAGCCCGATCGACACCAGCGGGATGGCGAGGGACCTGAACGCGATGAGCAGCAGCACGAAGGCGAGCACGGCCACGATGCTGAACACCAGCGGTGCCGCCGACCTGAGCGCCGACCGGTAGTCGTAGCTGCTCGCCGTGTCCCCGGTGACGGCGTACCGCACGCCGGCGACCTGGCCGACCGTGGCCGGGAGTATCCGCCCGCGGAGCGTCTGCACCGCGCTGAACGACCTGGCGTCCTTGCCGGCCCCGGCCAGCGGCACCGTGATGAGCAGGCCGTGCCCGGCGCCGACCGGAAGGGCGCTGACCGGCCCGTGGATCGGCCCGGCCGGACGCTCGGCGGCCGTCCGCAGCTCGGCCAGGGCGCGGCCCATCGCCGGGCTGTGCACGCCGGGTCCTGAGACGACGATCTGCGCCGGGGCGGGTCCGCCGGGGAAGTCGCGGGAGATCATCGTAAGAGTGCGGACCACCGGCAGGCTCGACGGCAGGTTGATCGCGGGACTGCCGATCCGCATGCCAAGTGCCGGGAGCGCCAGCGCGCCGAGCGCGGCGACGGCGACGCCGCCCCAGACCAGCGGCTTGCGCACAACCCGGCCGACCAGGGCGGCCCACAGCCGCGAGTGCCCGGCCTTAGTCCGCGCCTTGCCGAGGAACGGGATCCTGGCCCGGTCCGCCCACGGCCCGAGCAGGGAAAGCAGGGCCGGCAGCGCGGTCAGCGAGCCGGCGACGGCCACCCCGACGACGCAGATGGTGCCGATGGCGAAGCCGGTGAACATGTCGATGCCGGTAAAGAGCAGCCCGGCGAGCGAGATCATCACGGTGATCCCGGAGACCACGATGGCCCGGCCCGACGTGGCGGCCGCGGTGCGCAGCGCGTCGTGGAACGATGCGCCCGCGGCTCGTTCCTCGCGTTCGCGGCGCAGGTAGAACAGCGTGTAGTCGACGCCGACCGCCATCCCGATGATCAGCACCACCTCGGCGGTGCCCTGCCCGATCGGCAGCCAGCGGCTCGGGATCGCGAGCAGCGACACCGTGGTCATCACGGCGCTGCCGGCCAGCAGCACCGGGATGCCTGCCGCAATCAGCGCGCCGAAGACGATCAGGAGCAGCAGCAGCGTTATCGGGACCGACGTCAGCTCGGCCTTGCGGAAGTCCTGGCTCATCATCGCCGTGGCCGCCCGGTCGACGCTCGCGTCGCCGGCCTCGGCGACGACCAGGCCCGGGTACCTGGCCTGGATCGAGCCGATCGCATGCAGGGCGCGTACTACGGTCGCGTCGGCGCTGCCGTGCGGCCCGGTGACATTGAAGGTGATCAGCACGCCCCTGCCGCCGGGGGCGATCATGTCCTTGCCGAGCGGCCCGAATGGCGAGCGGAGATCGGCGGCCGTCGCCGGAAGGGCCTGCAGAGCCGTCACGACATCGCGCGCGGCCTGCCGCATGCTCGGGTCGCTGGCATAGGTGTGCCCCGGCCCTGGCGTCCTGGACTGGATCAGCACGCTCTCCGACGGCGGAGTGACGACGTGCAGGCGGTCGAGCATCCGCTCGGCAACGCCGGACGGGCCCGGGTCGTACTGCGGCTGGCTCTGCGTACCGTACAGATGACCGGCCAGCAGCGCGCCGCCGACCATGAGCAGCCAGCCGACCAGGGCGAGAACCGCGTGCCTGGCGCTCCAGCAGGCAATCCGCTCGGTGACGGGCCGGTGCTTGTCCGGTCTGGGCAGGTCCGGTCTGGCCGGGGGCTCGGATGGTTCCTGACTGGCTGAGCTTTCCGCCTCGGCGAGCACGACAGGGGGCGGTTGGGTGCTCAACTGCATGAAGGAACCTTCCGGGAACTGGGGCTTAACCCGTCAGCGAAGCAGTGCCCCGCAAAGTTCCCTGGACAATACCCGCGCCTTCCAGCTTCCCTGACCGCGAAGAAAGAACCATGACCTAACCGCGATACCGTTCTTACCTTGGGAAATTAGGTCGCCAGATACGGCCATCGGGCCGGACGGACTGGCTGGCTGTGACCAAAATCACCTAACCCGACTGCGAAGGGGGACGCCGGGATGGGCGAACTGATCCTGGTCAGGCACGGCGAGACCGCGTGGAGCCGCCAGCATCAGCACACCGGCCGCACCGATGTCCCGCTGACGCTGGCGGGCGAGGCGGCGGCTCGCGCACTGGCCGGCGAACTCGCCGCCAGGCCGATCGCGGCCGCGTTCGCGAGCCCGGCGCAGCGCGCGGCCCGGACTGCCGAACTGGCCGGGCTGGCCGATGTGCAGACTGATCCGGATCTGGCCGAGTGGGACTACGGCGGCTACGAGGGCATGACAACGTCGCAGATCCGGCAGCAGCGACCTGGCTGGTACCTGTGGCGCGACGGCGTGATCCCCGGTGACGGCGAGCACCCTGGCGAGACGATCGGCCAGGTCGCCGCGCGGGCCGACGCCGTGCTCGCCCGGGTGCGGCCGCTATTGGCCGGCGGTGATGTGGCGCTCGTTGCCCACGCCCACCTGCTGCGCATTCTCACCGCCCGCTGGCTCCGCCTCGAGCCTGACTACGGACGGCTGTTCATGCTGGCGACCGGGACCGTGTCCGCGCTCGGCACCGAGCACGGGGAGCCGGTGATCGCCGCCTGGAACGTGCCGCCTCGCTAGCTGGCGGCGGGATTGGCCACCCAGGCCAGCATCAGCGGCTCGCCGGTCAGCGAGTCCCTGAGCATCAGCAGGTAGGGCCGGTCGAAGGTGAGCGTGATGCGGCCCGCGCTGGCTTGGATGCCCACCGCGGTGGCGGCACTGGCGACGGTACCCTTCTCGGCCACGGCCAGCGTGGCCGCGTGCTGGATCAGACCGATGCAGCATGCCTGCGGTGACAGCCCGGTGAAGTCGGCCCGGTCGCTGAACGCGAGGCCCATCCCCAGCGACGTGAGCACCTGCGTCAGCGACTCGCTGCTGGCGAGCCGCACTTTCGGCAGTGCGATCGCGGTGGCGGTCTTGCTCGTGGCCAGGTCAGACGCCAGGGCGTGCAGCGCCCGGGCCGCGGGTAGCTGGCATCCGCCCTGGTCGCCGGCCGGCGGCAGCACGGCCAGCATGCTCAGCCGTCCGCCGCGGTACGGCAGCGCCACCGCGGTCCATCCGCTCGCCTGCGCGGACGTGAAGCCGTCGCCGTTGAGGTACCTCGCGGTCACCGGTCCGGCGGGCGCGGCGAACGACCCTGACTGGGTCAGCGCGTGGTTGAACGGGTCCTTCCAGCGCGCGCTGAGGTACAGCGCGTCGGTCAGCACCCAGCCGGTCGCCGACTGCGACAGCGAGCCTGGCGGCAGCAGGCTCGGAATGTGCCCGCGGGTATCAGCGGCGATCGCCGCGTTGATCCGCTGGCGAGCGCGTTCCGGCTCGGTCAGCAGCGGCAGGTGTTGCAGGCCGGCCTGGAAGGCGGAGTCCAGTGCCGCGGCGAAGCTGCGTTTCGTCGTCAGCGACGGATCGGCCCAGATCTGGTTGCTCGCGGTGAAGGTCACGGCGGGCGCGTCGAGCGAGCGCAGCAGGGCTGACCTGGCACGCAGGCCGGCGACCGGGCTCCCGCTCGCAGCCGGCCAGTGCAGGACCCGCGCGATCGACGCGGCCGTCGCCCCGCGGGCGCCGAGGTAGGCCATCGCCAGTCCGGTGGCCAGGCTGACTGGCGAGATAACGGCGTTGGCCGCTGGCCGGCTGGCACACAGCGACGCGAGCACCCTCAGGCCGAAGGCGGTGTCGCTCGTCCCGTAGGCGCGCAGGGTGGCCACCTGGCTCGCGGTGAGCACGACCGGCGGAGCGGGGCCCGGGCGCGCCGGGCCGCCGCACCCTGCCGCAGCCGTCGCCGATACTGTCATCGCGGTCAGCGCGCCGACCAGACGCAGGTTCATCATGGCGATTGGACGGCGCCATGGCCTGCCCGGTTCCGCCCGGATCGGGCCGGCTACCGGGCGGCTACCGGGTCAGCATCACCCGCTGCCTGGTGCCGGCCGTGAGGCAGATCGCGAGGCCGAGAACGCCGACGTCACGCAGCGTGAGGTCGGTGAGGCCGCCGCTGATGGTGAGCGAAATGACGATCTGGAGCAGGAACAGGGCCGCGACCGCGGCCGCGAGGCGGAGCGCCACACCGGCGATGATCGCCACCGCGAGCACGAGCAGTACCCAGCCGTGGACGAGGACGAGAGCGATCGCGACCTGAGAGGTCGCCGCGACGCCGGGAACGTAGCCGGTCCACAGCTGCGGCGTCATGAGCTCGTGATAGCCGAACCAGGCTAGTACCAGTCCGAGCAGCACCCTGGCCAGGGTCGGCGCCCATTCGGCTGCGAGTCCCTGCACCCGGTCGGCGATCTCGCCCGCACGGCCCTGCTCGGCGGATGCCTCCTGGCCGGCCCGGTCGACCCGGCTGCCGTGCTCCTCGGTCGCCCGAGCGCTCTTGCTCACTGCAAGATCCTTCCCTGGGAGTCGGTTACCGCGAGCCCGTCGTCACCGAGGTTGTAGTCGCTGTTGCCCGAGTCGTCGCCCATGGACGCCTCGATGACGTACACCTTCGTGCCGGTCGGGTAGAACCGGGCCGCCGGGGTGGGCTGGCCGGCTACCCCGGCGGTGACCATGATCCCCGAACCGTGCTTGCGCACCGTGATCACCAGGCCGGTCGCCGCCGCCTTCGCGGACGCGCTGACCGGACCTGGCCATTCCTGGAAGGCGTAAGACGCGTAGGACTGCGAGCTCAGCTTCGCACCCGGACTCGGCGCTGGTGAGTTCGATGCCGGTGCCGGCGAGCTGGGTGCGGGCGACCCGGCGGCCGTTGGTCCCTGGGTCGGCGGGCCCTGCGTCGATTGGCCGGGCGTCGCGGACGAGGACGCGGGCCTGCCGTGAGGGGCCGCAGAGGGCGACGGACCCGGGCCGCCCAGCGTCGACGGCAGCCCGTTGTGCCGGCCGCCCCAGCCGTGCACGCCGAGCAGGATGCCGACGACGGCCGACACCGCCAGGACGGTGACCCCCCTGGGTCCCACCGTCTCACCAGCAATACGCATTAACCATCACGTCCAATCCGCGGAGCCTGACCGGATCAACTCTGCTGGTCGCGCGTAGGTTCCCGGCGGCGGGAAAGTTGGTCGAGGTCACGCTGGCTCCCGCGGCTGATCGGGCGCTGCTAGCGCGGCCTGGTCTCCTCGCTGATCCAGTCCAGGTAGCCAGATGAGCCGGCGACGATGGGCGTGGCGATGATCTCCGGCTCGTCGTAGCTGTGCCGCTCGAGCAGGAATTCGGCGAGCTCGGCGTACCTGTCGGCAGGCAGCTTGAGCATCACCATCCATTCCTCGGCCCGCTCGATGCCGTCTTCCCACCAGAAAGTGCTGGCAACCGGACCGGCGACCTGGGCACACGCCGCGAGCCTGGCTTGCACGGCGTCGTGAGCGAGTTCCATCGCCTCGGCCCTGGAGTCGGTCGTCGTCTGCACGTGCAGGAATCGCGCCTCGTCACCGGCTTCATCGCGCTGGGCCGCCATACCACCAGATGGTACGCCGCCACGGCGGTAACCTTTGCATTCCTGGCGACGAGGAGGATTGCGTGGAGCGTCCGTTGTGCCTGATCGTGAACCCGGCGGCAGGCAACGGCCGGGCCCGTGAGTTGCTGCCTCCGGCCAGGTCGGCGCTGACCGCGGCCGGTGTCGAGCATCGCGTGGTCGAGTCGTCCAGCCTGAGTCATGCCAGGGACCTGGCCGCCGAGGCGGCCAGCCGAGGCGACGTCGTGGTTGCGGTCGGCGGTGATGGCCTGGCGGGCGCGCTTGCGGGCATCGCGGCGGCGGGCGGCGCCTGTTACGGGCTGATCCCGGTGGGCCGCGGCAACGACCTGGCCGGCGTGCTCGGCATCCCGTCCGATCCGGCGGCCGCCGCCCGGGTGCTCGCAGCCGGCCAGCAGCGGCAGATCGACCTGATCGCGGCCGGGATCCCCGGCCAGCCCGAGGTCATCGTGGCGGGCAGCGTCTACGCGGGGATCCCGGCCATCGCCGGCGAGATCGCCAACGCGGCCCGCTGGCTGGGCGGCTCCCTGGTCTACCCGGTCGCCGCGCTCCGGGCGCTCGCCAGCTGGCGCCCGGCCACCTTCACGGTCGAGACCGGCGACGCCGGCACCCACGAGTTCGACGGCTACGCCGTCGTGGTCGCCAACTCGGCTTACTTCGGGGCCGGCATGCAGGTGGCGCCGCCAGCGGTGATCGACGACGGCGTGCTCGACGTTGTGCTGATGCGGCATGCTCCGAAACTGACGTTCGTGCGGGCGCTGATGAAGATCAAGGACGGCTCGCACGTGACGCTGCCGCAGATCTCGCTGTACCGAGGCGCCGATATCACGATCTCGATGAGCCGGGACCTGCCCGCTGCCGCCGACGGCGAGCCGCTGTCGTGCGCGACGCCGCTCACGGCCGGGACGCCGCTGCGGATCCGCGCGCTGCCCGCCGCGCTGAGCGTGCTCGTCCCGGCCGGCTGATAGCTGATCGGGCTGGCTAGCTGATCGGGCTGGCTAGCCGACGGTCCGGTGGCCGCCCAGGAAGGACGCGACGAAGTCCGGGCTGGCGGACAGCTCGGCCGGGGTGCCTTGCATCCGCAGCTCGCCGCCGCCCATCACGTAGGTACGATCCGAGATGGCGAGCACCGCCCTGGCGCGCTGCTCGACGATCAGCACGGCAGCGCCGCGGGCGGCGAGCTGCCGCACATGATCGTTCAGGAGCGTGCCAGCGATCGCGGGAGCCAGATTCGCGGTCGGCTCGTCGAGCAGGAACACCGCCGGCTGGAGCATCAGCACCCGGCCCATGGCCAGCATCTTGCGCTCGCCACCACTGAGCTTGCCGGCCGGCCGGCTCAGCATGGTCCCGAGCCGGGGGAAGACGGCCAGCACGTGCTCGATCCTGGGCGGCAGCTCGCGGCGGTGCAGGAGGTACCCGCCCATCTCCAGGTTCTCCCTGACCGTGAGCGGCGCGAACACATCGTCGACCTGCGGGACGTAGCCCACGCCGGCCCTGGCCATCTCCTCCGGAGCCAGCCGCGTGACGTCGCGGCCCTGGACCTGCACTCGACCGGCTGAGGCAGACAGCACACCGGTCAGAGCCTTCAGCAGGGTGCTCTTGCCCGAGCCGTTCGGCCCGACGACCGAGACCACGGTGCCCGCTTCCGCCCGCACGCTGACATCCCTGATCACGGGATCGCGACCGTACCCGGCGGTGATGCCGTCGGCCTGCAGCGCGGCCTGGACCTCAGCCTGAGTCTCAGCCGACAAGGTAGGCCTCCACGACCTCGCTGCGGTTCCGCAGCTCGGCCATCGTGCCCGTGGCCAGGATCGACCCTTCGGCCATGACGATCACCGGATCGCAGAACTCGTCCATGATGGCCAGCTCGTGCTCCACCATCAGGATCGTCATCCCGCCCTCGCA
>JADGPC010000122.1 GCA_017882645.1 Streptosporangiales bacterium
AGGGCCACGACCGGGGTCGGCGCGCAGGCTAGCAGCTGCTCGTAGAGCGCGAGGATCTGGCGCCAGTCGGTCTGCTCCGCCGTCGCCGCGTCACTGTGCACGGCCGCGATCGCGGCCTGGATCTGATAGGGACCCGGCTGGTTACGGCGCAGGCACCTGCGGACCAGCGCCTGGCCCTCGTCGATCATCGCCCGGTCCCACAAGGACCTGTCCTGGTCGGGCAGCAGCACCAGCGGCTGCCCGGGCGCGGTGCGCGCCGGGGTGCGCGAGTGCGTCAGCAGCAGCAGCGCGAGCAGGCCGAGCACTTCGGGCTCGTCGGGCATCAGCTCGGCCAGCACCCGCGCCAGCCTGACGGCCTCGTCGCACAGGTTCAGCCGGATCAGGGCGTCGCCGTCGGTGGCCGTGTGGCCCTCGTTGAATACCAGGTAGATGACGGCCAGCACGGCGGTCAGCCGGTCGGGCAGCTCGGCGTCGCCGGGAACCCGGTACGGTATGCCCGCCGCCTTGATCTTCTTCTTGGCGCGCACGATCCGCTGCGCCATCGTGGCCTCGGGAACCAGGTACGCGCGCGCGATCTGCGGGGTCTCCAGGCCGCCGAGCAGCCGCAGGGTGAGCGCCACCTGCGCGGTCCTGGCCAGCGCCGGATGGCAGCAGGTGAAGATGAGCCGCAGCCGGTCGTCTTTCACCGGACCCGCCTGCCCGGGCGGTTCGTCCGGCCCGTACAGCAGGGCGGCCTGGGCGTGCCGGTCATGGCGGGAGGCCTCCCTTCGCAGGTGGTCGATGGCACGGTTGCGCGCGGTAGTGGTGATCCACGCGCCAGGGTTCGGCGGCAGCCCCGTCACCGGCCAGCGGTCAAGCGCGACCGCGAAGGCCTCCTGCACCGCTTCCTCGGCGAGGTCGATATCGCCGAGGAAGCGGATCAGGGTCGCGACGCACCGGCCGTACTCGCGCCGGAAATAGCCGTCGATCTCGCCGGGCAGCAGCGCCATCGCGGTCGCTAGTCCTGCGCTTCTTCCTGGAACGGCCTGACCTCGACCGGCACGGCACAGGCCCGCGTCGCCTTGGCGGCCCAGGCCAGCGCATCGTCGAGGTCGGCGGCCCTGATCACCCAGAACCCGCCGACGTACTCCTTGGACTCGGCGTACGGCCCGTCGGTGGTCACGATCTCGCCGTCGCTCACCCGCACCACGGTCGAGGCCGCGGGCGGGTGCAGGCCGCCGGCGAATACCCAGGCGCCGCTTGACTGCATCTCGGCGTTGACCGCGTCCACGTCCTTGAAGATCCGCTGCATCTCGTCCTCGGACGGCATCGGAGCGCCCTCGACGTGGTTCACGGTCAGCAGGTACTGCTTCATGGTCTCGTTCCTTCCGGTACGTGGCCGGCGTCTGGCCGGCTCTCTACCCTGGCTACGAACGCCCGGCGGCCGAATCGACACCAGCGGCGGACAATTTTCAGGACGGCTGCTGGAGCCTGGCTTCCCGCGCGGCCGGCTCGCCGGTCACGATGTAGCGGACGCTGACAGTGGCCATCGCTCAGCCTCCTCGCTGCGTGGTCAGGTATCAGTTCCGATCCTGCGCCATCACCATCCTGCCCGCGGTCGAGATGGTGACAACCGGTCGGAAGCACGACAGGCTAGTCCTGATCACGAAGCCGGAGCTAAGGACACGACCACATGCCAGACATCTTGTCGATCTACGCGTCAACTCAGCCAGACAAGCTTGCTGTCATCGACGACCGGGCCGGCGCGAGCATCACCACCTGGACCTACGCTCAGCTAGAGGCAGCGGCTAACCGGCTGGCCAACGCGCTGGCATCGCTGGGCACCGGGCGCGGCGACAAGGTCATCTGGTGCGGGCCTAATTCGCCGCAGGTAGTAGCGGTCATGGCAGCGACCAGGAAGATCGGTGCGGTGGCCGTACCGCTGAACTACCGCCTCACGGCCGAGGAAGCCCAGTACATCGTCGTTCATTCCGATGCGAGCGTGGCGTACGTGGACGCGGAGTACGCCCACCTGCTGGAGGCTCCGGCCGACGAGCAGCTAGGCAACCTCCGCCACGTGGTCGTCTACGACGGCGCGCCCCCCGCCGGGATGCTGGGCGAGGACATGGTCGCGAAGGCGTCGGCCGGGCCCCCGCCGGACGCGGACGCCGAGCAGACCGGCGCGACGATGATCTACACCTCGGGCACGACCGGCAAGCCGAAGGGCGCCTACCGGAACACGACCGATCCGGCCACGGGCATCGCGCTGATCGGCTTCATCGGCTATACCCCCGACGACGTCTACCTGACCTCGGGCCCGCTGTACCACAGCGGCCCGAGCGCGTTCATGGGAGCCGGGCTGATACTGGGCCAGACGATCGTGCTGCAGCGCAAGTTCGACCCCGAGGACTGGCTCCGCCTCGTGGAAACCTACAAGGTCAGCTCGACGTTCTCCGCGCCGCCGCTGATCCGCCTGGTCTGCGCGCTGCCCGCGGACGTCAAGCAGCGGTACGACCGCTCGTCGATGAAGCGGATGCTGGCCAACGCCGCGCCGTGGAGCTTCGCGCTGAAGCAGGCCTACCTAGCCGACTTCCCCGCCGACTCGCTGTGGGAGATCTACGGGTCGACTGAGCTCGGGGTGAACTGCGTGCTCGAGCCCAAGGACCAGCTGCGCAAGCCAGGATCGTGCGGCAAGCCGGCTCCGGGCATCGAGATCCGCCTGCTGGACGCCGCTGGCAATGAGGTGACGGGGACCGGCCCCGACCATCCGGGCGAGCTGTACGTCCGGTCGACCGGGGTCTTCAACGAGTACTACAAGCAGCCGGACAGCTACGAGGCCGCGCGGCACGGCGACTTCCATACGGTCGGCGACATCGCCTACCGGGACGAGGAGGGGTACCTCCATATCTGCGACCGCAAGAACGACATGATCATCTCCGGCGGCATGAACATCTACCCCGCCGAGATCGAGGCCGCGCTCGAGCAGCATCCGGGCATCTTCGACGTCGCGGTGTTCGGCATCCCGTCGGAGGAATGGGGCGAGCAGGTGCACGCGGCCGTCGTGCTGGCGCCGGGGGCATCGCTGTCCGAAGCGGACGTGACGGCCTATGCACGCGAGCACCTCGCCGGGTACAAGTCGCCCAGGTCGGTGTCGTTCATGGCGGAATTGCCCCGGACTGGCTCCGGCAAGCTGCTGAAGCGCCAGCTGCGGGCGCCGTACTGGGCCGGGCACGCCACCAAGGTCGGCTGACGGGCCGGCTCTGCTGACGGGACGGGACGGGTCGCGCCCGGTTCTCCGGACACCCGGGCGCGACCCGCGTCACTTCGTGCGGAGCCGGAACAGGACGCCGGACGCCGCTGCCGCCACGAGCAGGATGCGACCTACGCCAGCACGCTCGCCCGGCTCGCCGACCCGCAGCACTTCCCGGCAATCGCGAAGTTCATCGCCGCCGGGGCGTTCGTACGGGCGGACCCGCCGGAGGCGGAATTCTCGTTCGGCCTCGAGCGCATTCTCGCGGGCGTCGCCTACCTTCTCCGCCTTCGATCCTGACCGGTCTCGACGTACGGCCGCGCGTCAGTCTGCTTCCCCCTGATCCGGCTGCTCGACGTTCCGGGACTCATCGTCCCGTGGCCCGACGTCCCGCGGCTCGTCGTCCCGC
>JADGPC010000013.1 GCA_017882645.1 Streptosporangiales bacterium
GACGATGGCCGCGGCCGCGTCGGTAACCGGCCAGGCGAGCGTCCCGACGCGTCGGCCCTGGCCGGTGACCGGATTGAGCCGCGTCACCATGCCCGCCGCGGTACCGGAGCTCGGCATCCCGCCAGCGATCAGCAGCTGCCCGCCGTCCGGGACGGCCACCTCGCCGGAGATCGCCCACGGGAGCTGATAGGGAGCCCAGGTGGCCTGGAGCACCATCGGCTGCGGCGGGGCTTGCCGGTTTGCCGTCTTGCTCAGCACCGCATGACCGGACTGGCCGCCGGTGCAGGCCGCAGCCACGACCAGCACGCACAGCAATCCAGCCGCACGACCCAGCGGGCGCCGCTGACCGGGCCGCGCGCGCAGCCGAACCGGCGGCGTGAGCAGGCGTGACTTGGCCCTGGGCGTGAGTGCTGACCGGGCACCAAGCGTCCAGCGTTGATCTGGCCTGCCCGGCTCTCGGGCTGACTCGTCGGTAACGTAGGCCCCCAGTAGTTAGTCGATTACGAATAGTATCTACGTAACTACTAAGGGTGACTCGCGATCTGGGAAAGTCCCCGCATGACCGTGCCGGGCCGGGGGCCTGGCTGGCGGATCACCGGCCTGGCTGGCGGATCACCTGGAAGGTCGTCACCTCGCCGACCGTTCTGGATCCATCGAGCCCGCCGACCAGGTAAGCAACACCCCTGGTCACGGCAACTCCGGCATGGGCGACCGGCACCGGGAGCGTTCCGGCCGCGGCGAACGACGGCCCGGCCTGGTCGAAACGCAGCACGGCGGAGCTTGTCACTAGCCGCGATGTGCCGCCCGCGCGAGCGGCCGAGCCGGGAGTCAGGCCGCCGGCCACATAGATCCGGCCGTCCAGGGCAAAGGCCGCGGCGGCCGCGAGCGGGCGCGGCAGCCTTCCTGCCAGCCAGGCTCGGCCTGTGCGCAGGTCCACCCGCTGGACGGCGCTGACCGGGCCGGCCGGCGTGAGGCCGCCAAAGATCCACAACTGGGCCCCGGCGGCGACAACCCCCGGATAGCGGACCGGCAGGGGAAGCCGGGCGACGATCCGGAAATGCCGCCCGTCCGTCGTCGCGAGCACGGTCCTGGCGTACGTGCCGCTGCTGTGGCCGCCGGCGAGATAGGCGGTCGCCCCCTCGGTGACGGCGAGCAGGTCGGACCTCGGCGCAGGCAGCGTGCCGAGCACGGCACCACTGGCCGGCCAGGGGCGCTGGACGGCAGCGCTGCTGGAATACGTTCCGCCGCCGAAGACGAGCAGCCTGCCGCCGAGGACGGCGGACGCTGCGTCGTGCACGGGCATGGCCAGGTGGCCGGCGATGACCGACCGGCCAGTTCGCGGGTCGACTCGGATGACCGCGCCGCTAGTCGACTGGTCGGCCAGCAGGCCACCGGAGACCAGCAGGCCACGGCCGTCCGGGCTGACTGCCTCGCCCGAGACGGCGACCGGGAGCCGGTAGGGGGCCGACCTGACCTGCAGGACCTGGCGTGGCGGCACGCGCCAGCGGCCGGTGCTGGCCTGGCGGCTCCGGCGAGCCTGACTCGGCGGCCCGGCCTGACCCGGCGGCCCGGCCTGACCCGGCTGCCCGGCCTGACCCGCCTGGCCCGCCTGGCCCGCCGGACCCGCTCCGGGCCTCACGGCGAGGACAGTCGTGCACCCGACGGCTAGCACCGTTCCCGCTAGCGCCGTTCCGGCCAGCATCTTGCCCACGACAATCCCCCGGAGTACGCCCTGACGGACGAGACGTACTCAACATGCCACCCGGAGTGATCGCGGAAACGGGGAACCGCGCGAAAGAGGCCGGCCCGCGGCCGCTATCGGCTTACGCGGTCCTGGTCTGGTCAGCCTCCTCCAGGCCGAACTCGCCGATCGAGGTCTCGCGCATCTTGAACTTCTGCACCTTGCCGCTGATCGTCATCGGGAAGTCGGTAGTGAACCGGACATAACGCGGGACCTTGTAGTGCGCGATCTTGCCCCGGCAGTACTCCCTGACCTGGTCCGCGTCGAGTTCCTGGCCGGGACGCAGCTTGACCCAGGCACAGAGTTCCTCGCCGTACTTCAGGTCGGGAACCCCGACCACCTGGACATCCTCGATGGCCGGATGCGCGTAGAGAAACTCCTCGACCTCGCGCGGGTAGATGTTCTCGCCGCCGCGGATCACCATGTCCTTGATCCGCCCGACGATGTTCAGGTACCCGGCCCGATCCATGACGGCCAGGTCGCCGGTATGCATCCAGCGAGCCGAGTCGATCGCGTCCGCGGTCCGCTCCGGCTCGTCCCAGTAGCCGAGCATCACCGAGTAGCCGCGGGTGCACAGTTCGCCGGGAGCGTCCCTGGGCAGCACCCGGCCGGTCTCCGGGTCGATGACCTTGACTTCGACGTGCGGGTGGACCCGCCCCACCGTCGACACCCGCCGCTCCATCTCGTCGTCGGCGGTGGTCTGGGTGGAGACGGGCGACGTCTCGGTCATCCCGTAGCAGATCGTCACCTCGGTCATGTGCATCTCGCTGACCACCCGTCTCATCACCTCGACCGGGCACGGCGAACCGGCCATGATGCCGGTCCGCAGCGTCGACAGGTCATAGCTGGCGAAATCAGGCAGAGCGAGCTCGGCGATGAACATGGTTGGCACGCCGTACAGCGATGTGCACCGCTCCGCCTGGACCGCGCGCAGGGTCTCGGCCGCGTCAAAACCGGGAGCCGGAATCACGATGCAGGCACCATGCGTGGTGCAGGCCAGGTTCCCGAGCACCATCCCGAAACAGTGGTAGAACGGCACCGGGATGCAGACCCTGTCCTGTTCGGAGTACCGGCAGCCCTCGCCGATGAAGAACCCGTTGTTCAGGATGTTGTGGTGCGACAGCGTCGCCCCTTTGGGAAACCCGGTTGTGCCGCTCGTGTACTGGATATTGATCGGGTCGTCGAACGACAGGCTCGCTTCCCGCTCGCTGAGCGGATCGGCCAGGCCGCCGTGGCCGCCGCCCGCGGCCAGGCCGGTCTCGAACAGCTGATCCCAGGCCGGCGTGCCCAGGTAGATCACGTCCTGCAGTTCTGGCAAGTCCGGCCTGACCTCGTCGATCATGCCGCGGTAATCGCTCGTCTTGAAGCGCTCGGCGCTGACCAGCACGCGGACGCCCGACTGCCGCAGCACGAAGCCAAGTTCGTGACTGCGGTAGGCCGGGTTGATGTTGACCAGGATGATTCCGGCCTTGGCCGTCGCGTACTGGAGCTGAACCCACTCGGCGCAGTTGGGGGCCCAGATTCCCAGCCGGTCGCCCGTGGCCAGTCCGGCCGCGATCAGGCCGCGGGCCAGCGTGTCGGTATCCGCGTCGAGATCGGCGTAAGTCCATCTGCGGCCGGTCGGCACGTCGACCAGCGCCTCGGCGTCCGGGTAGGCGGCAGCGACGCGCCCGAGATTGTCGCCGATCGTCTCGCCGAGCAGCGCGATGCTGGACGTGCCGTGGCTGTAGGACAGCGTGACTTCGGTGGACATGACCGATCCCTTCGCCGGCTGATGCCCCCCATCGTGCCCGCTATGCCGCCGGGTGTGAAGCTCAGCCGGCAACTGCGCAAAAGGAATTAGCCGGCCACCGCGCAAAAAGGAAAGGTGCTACTAGCACCAGGCGGGATTAGGGTGATCATTGCAGGATTCGATTGGACTTAATCGGAGCGGCCCGTGGTCCTCTTGGTCATCTGGCTGATTGCAGCCGCCGCGCTCGGCGCAGCCGAGATGCTGACCACGACGCTCGCGCTCGGGCTCGTGGCCGTGGGGGCCCTCGCCGCCGCCCTGGCCGAGGCCGTCGGCGGCGGCCCCGTAGCTCAGGTCGTGGTCTTCGTCGCGGTCTCGCTCGCCGGGATCGTGCTGATCAGGCCGGTCGCGCTGCGGCGGCTGCAGCGCAGGTCGACCTTCCGCACCGGGGCCGCCGCTCTCGTCGGCCAGACCGGCTACGTACTCGCGGACGTCACGCCGCACGACGGGCGGATCAGGATCGGCGGCGAGGAATGGTCGGCTCGGCCCTATGACGAGATGTCCGTCATCCCGGCTGGGTCCACGGTCGATGTCCTGCAGATCAAGGGCGCCACTGCCCTTGTTCACCAGAGGGAGTGAAGATGTCGCCAGATACCGTGGCCACGCTCGTAGTGGCCGTCGTCGTGGTCGTGCTCGTGATCGTGTTCCTGAGCCGGTCGATCTGGCTCGTCCCGCCCGCCAGGGCCCGCAACGTGGAGCGCCTCGGCCAGTTCCACAAGACCCTGGAGCCCGGCCTGCACCTCGTCATCCCGATGATCGACCGGGTCAAGGACCTGATCGACCTGCGCGAGCAGGTGGTGTCCTTCACGGGCCAGCGGGTGATCACCGAGGACAACGTCGGCGTGGCCATCGA
>JADGPC010000123.1 GCA_017882645.1 Streptosporangiales bacterium
CCCCACCGAAGCGGACCCGACAGAGGCCGAAGCGCAGGCTGAGCCGCCACCAGCGACGTCACCCCACCCCGCCACTCCCATTCCATGATCACGGAAGGCTGTCAGCCGAAAATACCCCTGGGCTGCTGAAGTCGAGAGCCTTCCGTGATCATGACGAGCGGATCGCGGGATCGTAGATCAGCAGGTCGCCGGGCTGGCAATGCAGGACCTCGCAGAGCCTGGCCAGCGTGCTGAACCGGATCGCCCGGGCGCGGCCGTTCTTGAGTACGGAGAGGTTAACGATCGTGATGCCGACCCGCTCCGACAACTCGGTCAGGGTCATCCCCCGCTCGGCAAGGACCTGGTCGAGGCGAATCCGGATGGCGCGCGATTCCTCATGCCAGTCAGCCGGTCCTGCCGTACCTGCGTCCCCGCCAGCGCCGGTCATCCGGTGGCCCTAATCTCCTCGTCCATCGCCTGGCCGACGCCGATGATCCGGGCGAACGTCAGCATCGCCGCCCCGGCGATGAGTGGCGCCGACAGCAGGCCGCGGATCGGCCCGAACACTGCATCGCCATCGCCGATACCTGGCCTGACCAGGCTGTTGATGACCATGTCCAGGGCCAGGCCATGGACGGCCGCCGCAACGGCCGAGCCGGCGATGATGAACCACCCGAGCCGTCGCAGCGCGACGGCCATCGGCGGGGCGAACGGCCCGCGCGTCCTGGCAATGCTCAGCATTCGCCAGAGCAGCCACAGCAGGCAGGCCCAGAAGATGAACGACGGGATGCCGATCAGCGTGTACCAGATCTGCTGCCCGACGGTGGGATTAGCTGCGCAGGCATGAAAATACCCCCACGTGTCGATCGTGGCACCGGGCCGGGCCCTGATTCCCACGCCCGTGGGCGACATTCCCGTGTCGTCGAACGTGGTAGTGAGCGTCTCGCAGACCGATGCGTCTCCGAAACCGCCCACCGAGCCGGAGCCTAGCCACGCGGTCACGGCGCCAGCTGCCAGCACCAGAGCCATCCAGACGGCAAACAGCCAGGTCATCGACTCCAGCGGCTCGGTCAGCCTGGGTCGTTGTGCAGCCATCACCAGCTCCGTCTCCATGCGCAACGCCCGGTCGACTCTTTATCGATTGTCGTTATTATCGATAAACGATATACATGGGGTCACGGCATGACGAAAGGACGCAACGATCGGAACGGCGGATCTGATTCGGCGAGCCAGCGCCAGGCCGGTGCTGCGTTACCTTCGCACGGAGGGGATCCTAGAAGGAGCCGGGACAGGCGGATACCGCGCAGGCCACCCCAGGCGGAGCGCTGTAGGCAGAGGGGCGGACGGGACATGGACGACGAGCTGTGGGCGGCCGTGCCGGAGCAAGATCCCGTGCCGCCCGACGCGGCGACGCACGTGACGCAGGTCGCGGCGGCGGGAATCAGCCCGGACCGGATGCCGGCCATGTACCTGGGGCACGGCGCGCCGCCGCTGGTCGACGACCCGCTCTGGACCACCGAACTGGCCGCCTGGTCGCGAGCCCTGCCCAGGCCGACGGCGATCCTGGTCGTCTCCGCGCACTGGGAGTCGGCACCGCTGACGCTCGGCGCGACGCAGGACGCCGCGCCCCTGGTGTACGACTTCTACGGCTTCCCGCGGCGCTACTACCAGGCCACCTATCCGGCCCCCGGTGCCCCTGACCTGGCCAGGAAGGTCAGGTCGCTGCTCGCAGGGACCGAGTCGGTCGCCGAGGCGCCGGACCGTGGCCTGGACCACGGCGCTTACGTGCCGCTGACCGTGATGTACCCGGGAGCCGACATCCCGGTCCTGCAGATCTCGATGCCGACGCTGGACCCGGACCGGCTGCTGCGGATCGGAGCGGCGCTCCGCCTGCTGCGCGACGAAGGCGTCCTGATCATGGGCAGCGGCTTCCTCACCCACGGCCTGCCGTTCCTGCGCGACTTCAGGTTCGACGCTCCCCCGCCCGCCTGGTCGACGGAGTTCGACCACTGGGCCGCTGAGGCGCTCGACCGGGGCGACGTGGACGCGCTGGCGAACTTCCGTCAGGCACCGGGAGCGCGCTACGCGCACCCGACCACCGAGCATTTCGCGCCGCTGTTCGTGACGCTGGGCGCGAGCGACGGGCCGGCGCCGGTCACTCCGATTACCGGCTACTGGATCGGCCTGGCCAAGAGATCATTCCAGGTGGCCTAGCGCGATCGGCGGCCTGCCCGGCAACGGGCCAGCTCAGGAAGCGGAACGCGACTCAACCCGCGCGATCCGGTCGACCAGGTCGGCCAGCACGGCGTCCTGGGCCTGCAGGTGTTCCTGGATCTTGACCGCCTCGTGCAGCACCGCGTCGGCATCCTTGAACGTGGCTTCCGATCGCTTGTCGGCCGCGGCGGCCAGCACGTTCTGGCCAACGATGATTACGGAAAGCAGCACGAGCTGCAGGAAGGTCTGCGAGATCCAGGAGACCAGGACGAAGGGACTGCCCGATGAGATCGCCGACGGCAGGCTGACCAGGGCTAGCGCTCCGAAGGCATAGGCGCACCACATGGTGCCGACGCCCGAGGTCACCTTGACCGCGAGCCAGGCGTTGAATCGCTCGGCGGCTGTACCGCTCGGCAGCTGCTCGGCGACCTTGACCGGGCCGGGCCCGGTTCCCGCCAGCTTCCGCTGAGTCCGGCGATGCGGCACGTACTGGTAGATGGGGTTGTCGCTCATGCGGCCGCTCCTTGGTTCGGGTGACACTCGATATTCCTGACTCAGCAGCCGAGCCACAAGTCATCCGGCTGTACTCAACCGCCCCAGCTGGTGATTCGCCGGTCAGGCGGCGAACGGGCGGTGATCTGGCGGAACTTACAGATTGTCTGACTCGCCTCATATGCCATGTTTTATGGCGAGATGATCGCTACGCCTTTGATTCCGGCGCGATCGCCAAGCCGGTGACGCTGGCAACCATCCCGGCCGGCCCCGCCCCGGACAGCAGGAACATCACGTGGGCCGTCGACAAGTACGACCGTGACATCGCGTACGTCGACGCTGCCGACGCGGTGCACGTCATCGCGCCCTGAACGGCGCAAGGGCCCGCAGCAGGGAAACCGCGATCAGGGGTTCGTCAGGTTCAGAGCAGGTCGAGTAGCCAGCGGGGACCGACCACGAACGCCCCGACGGCCTCGCATCTGGACCGCAGCTCCCGGTCGGCGGTGACGACCAGCCGGGGCCCGGCAATCCCGGCAATCCCGGCGGTCTGCCGGACGATCTCGTCGTCGCCCGAGCCCCGCGCCCGCACGATCCGCGGCTGGCTGTCCTCGCCGGAGTCACCGGAGCCGCCAGATCCGCCGCCGCCGCCAGATCCGCCAGATCTGCCGGGGCCACCGGCGTCGGCCATGGCGGCGGCCGCGCCCTCGAGCACCACCACGAAGTGCGGGAACCACCGGTCGATCGCCGGAGCCGGCACCGACTCCGGCAATCTGGTCACGCCGCTCAGCGCCAGTTCCCCGATCTGATCCACTAGCCGCCGCGCGGCTCCGGCCCGGTCCCGCCACCAGCCATCGGGCCGCGATCCCATCACGTTGGCCGCATCTACGATGATCGTCAGCGGCGACAGCGCCGTCCGCAGCGCCGGCCACTGCCCGGCGAAGCCGGGATGCAGCGGCAGCCGCTCCACGTCCGCCTCGGGTACCCAGGCGACCTCGCTGGTTTCCTCGCTGACCGCCGCGGCCGGCAGCGGCGCGGCGGCATTCGCCAGCACGGTCTGATAGGTCCACCCGCCGTGATCGTCGGTGAGCACGCCATGCACCCGGACCGGCCGCGGATCGATCGCGCATTCCTCGATCGCCTCGCGCAGCGCCGCCCGCACGACCGACTCATGACTGTCCCGCGCGCCCCCTGGCGGTCCCCAGGCCCCGCCGTAACTGCCCCACCAGCTTCGCTGCTGCAGCAGCACCGTCGGCCGACCGGCCTGGTCAGGAGCGGCAAGCAGAAGCCCGGCCGCGCCGTGCCTGCCCCAGTGCCGATGGCCGCGGCCGCACCGGGTCCAGCCGTTCCCGTCGTGCACAGTCATCCCAGCCGACGATAGCTGACCCCGGCGAGTCCCGTAGTCTTCGGCGGCGCGGATCAGCGCCCGGTCCGGACACGCCTAGGGTGGAGGCATGGAATCGTTGCTGACCGGCGCTCTGGCCGGCCCCCTCGGCAGGTTCACCGGGCAGCGGACAACGCCCCTGATCCTCGAGCTTGACCTGACAGAAGGCGTCATCGAAACCCGCCCGCCCGACCCGCTCTCGGCGGTCATGACCAGGCACCAGCCCACCATTACGGACCTGCTCGCCGGCCTGCGCGCGGCGCGGACCGACGAGCGGGTCAAGGCCCTCGTGGCTAAGGTCGGGGGCAAGCCCATCGGCCTCGGGGTGGCCCAGGAACTGCGCGAGGCGATCATCAGGTTCCGCGCCTCGGGCAAGCCGACGTGGGCCTGGGCCGAGACGTTCGGCGAGTTCTCCGCGGGCAACGTGCCGTACTACTTGGCGACCGCCTTCGACACGATCTACCTCCAGCCGTCGGGCGATCTCGGCCTCACCGGCCTGGCCGTCGAGCGGCCCTTCTTCCGGGGCACGCTGGACAAGCTTGGCGTGCAGATGGAGGTCGGCGCACGGCATGAGTACAAGGGCGCGCCCGAGCAGCTCACCGAACGCGGCTTCACGCCCCCCAACCGCGAGGCCACCCAGCGGATTGCCGAGTCGGTCACGAGCCAGATCGCCGAGGCGATCGCCGAGCGCGGCAAGTTCGGAGTGCAGGAGGCCAGCAGGCTGATCGACGAGGGCCCGTACCTCGCCGAGCAGGCACTCGCGGCCGGGCTGGTCGACGCGCTCGGCTACCGCGACGAGGTCTACGCCGCGCTGCGCAAGCAGGTCGGCAACGACCCGGCCCTGCTGTTCCTCGGCCGCTACCAGCGGTCAAGGGAGCTGGCCAGCCGGGCGAAGCGGCTGGCGGCGCCACGGCCGCAGGCCATCGCGCTGATCCAGGCGACCGGCGGGATCCGGCGCGGCCGCAACGGACGCAGCCCGCTGACCGGGACCGCCATGGGCTCGGACAGCATCACCGCGGCGCTGCGCGGCGCCACGGCCGATCCGCACGTCAGGGCCATCGTGCTGCGGGTGAATAGCCCGGGCGGCTCGTATATCGCCTCCGACTCGATCTGGCGCGAGGTCGTCAGGGCACGCAACGCCGGAAAGCCGGTCATCGTGTCGATGAGCGATGTCGCGGCTTCAGGCGGCTACTTCATCTCGATGGCTGCCGACGCCATCGTCGCCCAGCCGGGTACGGTGACCGGCTCGATCGGCGTGTTCAGCGGCAAGCCGGTGATCAGCGACCTGCTCGGCAAGGCGGGCGTGAGCACCGACTCGGTGGTACTCGGCCAGCATGCCGCGATGTTCTCCACCTCCAGGCCGTTCAGCGCCGACGAGTGGCAGATCGTCGATGCCTGGCTGGACCACATCTACGCCGACTTCACCGCAAAGGTGGCGGCCGGCCGCGGGCTGTCCGCGGAGCGGGTGCACGAGCTGGCCAGGGGCCGGGTCTGGACCGGCGCCGATGCGCACGAGCGGAAACTGGTCGACGAGCTGGGTGGCGTCGAGGACGCGGCCGACATCGCGCGCCGCCGGGCCGGGCTGCCGCCGACCGCGCCGCTCGTGCACTACCCGAGGCTGAGCCCGCTCGACCGGTTCCGCCCGGCGAGCAACAGCGAGGACCGGCGAGCCGCGGCGGCCTCCCTCTCCGGGCCCGCCGCCCCGGCGATGCAGCTGGCCGGCCTGCTCACCGAAAGCTGGGGTCCGGTCTGGCAGCTCGCGGCCCGCTGCGGGCTCCCGGCGGCCGGGCCGCTCATGCTGCCCGGCAGCTGGACATTTCATTGACGGAACTAACCAGCGCCGCTGACTCACCGCACGAATTCGCGGCGGCGCTCGGGGCGATCGCCAGCGGCGTCACCCTGGTCACCATCATCGACGACCGGGACGACGTCGGCGTCACCGTGAGCGCGTTCTGCCCCGTATCGATGGATCCGCCGCTGATCCTGATCTCGCTGATCGACGGCTCATATCCGGCGGAGCTGCTCGGCCGGCTTGACCGGTTCGCGGTGACGGTGCTGTCGTCCGGCCAGCGGGTGCTGGCCGGACGCTTCGCCGCGGCTGGCCGGCCGGGCGCGAGGCTGCTGCTCGACGACGTCAACCACCACCGGGGGGCCGTATCGGGCGCGCTTATCCCGGACGGAGGACTGGCGGCGATCGAGTGCGAGGTAATCAGCCGGGTGCCGGCTGGCGATCACCTGCTGGTGATCGCCCGTGTGCTGGTCGTTGATGCCATAGCCGAGTCCGGTGATCCGCTGCTCAGGTTCCGCGGACGCTACCGGGCGGTAGCCAGCCAGTAATTCGCTGGAGTCCGCTCGCCGCTGCGGCCCAACGACGAGGCGGCCGTCCGCGCCGGACACGATGCGATGGCGGCCGCGGACGACTTCACCTTCGGGCTCGGGCTGGAACCGGGCCTGACGTGGGCGGGATACCTGCGGCAGCTGGCCGATCACAAGTCCGGGCGGAACCTTCCCGATCACCTCGTGCCGAGCACGTTCCTGGTCGCCGGCGTGGACGGCCAGATCGTCGGCCGGGTGTCGATCAGGCACGAGCTGAACGACTTCCTGCGCATCAGGGGCGGTCACATCGGCTACGGCGTGCTGCCGCAGTTCCGGCGCCGCGGCTATGCCACCGAGATCCTGCGGCAGGCCCTGGTGGTCGCCAGGTCGCTGGGCATCGACCGGGTTCTGATCACCTGTGATGACGGCAACCTCGCCTCGAGCCGGGTGATCGAGTCCTGCGGCGGCAAGCTCGACTCCGTGCTCCCGGCCGAGCCTGAGTTCCCCGCCCTGCGCCGCTACTGGGTCGACTAGCGCCCGCGCCGCTCAGGCCAGCGAGTGCTCGCGGAGCGCCCGCAGGAGGGCATTTCGCTCGGGGCCGACGAGTCCGTCAATGTAGAGCTCGCCGCGGAGATGGTTCGTCTCGTGCTGCAGGCAGCGGGCGAGCTCGCCGTCGCCCGCGATCGTTACGGGCCGCTGATCGAGGTCCACGCCGGTGACGACGGCGCGGGCGGCGCGCGGCCGGACGCCGCTGACGCCGGGGATGGACAGGCAGGCTTCCCCGCCGACCTGCTCGCCGCTCGTCTCGGCCAGGACGGGGTTGATCACGTAGCCGAGGCGGCCGTCGACGTTGTAGGCGAACACGGCCAGCGTCGAGCCGATCTGGTTCGCGGCCAGCCCGGCGCGGCCGGGGACCTGCACCGTGTCCAGCAGGTCGGCGACCAGCTGCGCGAGCGACGCGTCGAACCGGACGACCTGGTCACACGCGGTCCTGAGCACTGGATCGCCGAGCAGGCGCAGCGGCCGGACTGTCACGGCGCGGCCCGGTACTGGCTGTCCGCGGTCAGCTTGCCGATTCGGTCGAGAACCAGGTGATGCCAGGCCAGCTCGGCCTCGATCCGCAGCCGTGCGTGCTCCATCACCAGGTCGTCGGCCACGGTCTGGTCCGGCCAGGCGCGATCCCGGTGGTGATCGAACTGGGCCGCCTGGGCCGCCAGCACCCTGATCCGGTCCTCGACGAACCCGCGCAGGGTGTCGTCGTCCAGGTCGCTGCTCATGGCCAGGGCGAGATCGACCGGGTCCGGGCGCAGCCCGACCTCGCCGAGCGCCTCGGCCCGCAGCGTGCGCAGCTCTCGCTGCCCCTCCGCGGTGATCGCGTAGACGGTGCGGGCCGGCAGATTCCCCGACTGCTCGGTCCTGACCGGCTCGATCAGACCCTCGGCGGCCATCCGGTGCAGCGCCCCGTACAGGGATCCTGGCCGTACGTCGGACCACATGTCGGCGCGATCCATCCGGGCATCGCGGCGCAGCTGGTGACCATACATCGGCCCGCGCCTGGCCAGCGCGCCCAGGACGAACAGCCGGGTCGGATTCATGTTCAAAGTAGAACACGACTACTCGTATTTGACTACTCGCTGCGCAACGCCGACGATGCGCGCGCTTAGACATGCTGAGTGTCCGGCATCCGTAATCCGCGGCCTGGACCCGATCCGACTCGCCCCCGCCCCCGCCGCCGCCGCCGACCCCGCCGCCGAGATTCCATGATCACGGAAGCGAGTCAGCAGAAACTGCTGACAGCCTTCCGTGATCATGGCGTAAGCGCTCTGCAGCGTCGCGCCGCGCGCGTTCGTCCCGGATTCAGTTGGGGTTGTAGGGCGACGAGCGGAGGTCAGGAGCGGGCGTCGAGCCCAGTTCGCGCAGGATCGCCGTCTCCCTGGCCAGCAGCACCCGCTCGGCTGACAGCCTGCGCACCGCATCGGGCTGGGCCAGCAGTGCCTGCCGGTCGCCCATCTCGATGATCATTGACGCGGCCACAAGGTAGGAGAGCAGGATCGGCTCGTCCGGCAGGTCAGGAACGCTGATCGTGGCCGCTCCCCGGTCGGCAAGCACGTTCAGGTACGCGCGGAAAGCGCGCTGGACCGCGCTGGCCGCCAGCGCGGCCCCAGCTTCCTCACCAGCGGGCTCGTCGAGCATCTCGACCTCGCCGACCAGGTAAGGCCGCGAGTCGTCCAGGTCATGCAGCCGGAACCGGTCGGTGCCCACGGTGACGATGTCGTACTGCCCGTCGTCGGCCTCGTCTATCTCCCGCACCGTCGCGGTACAGCCCACCTCGTGCAACGCCGAGACGCCGCCGATCCCGGTCTCGCGGCCCTCCCGGATGGCAATGACGCCGAACCGCCTCGGCTCCTGCCCGTCCAGCAGGTCGCGGATGAGCTGCCGGTACCGGTCCTCGAAGATGTGCAGCGGCAGCACCAGGCCCGGATACAGGACCGTGCCGAGCGGGAACAGGGGCAGCGTCTCCCTCATGCAGCTGACTCTATGCCCGCGTGACCCGGCGCCCGCTGGTCCGCGGGCTGGTCAGGCTCCGCCAGCCAGCAGCCGGCCATCCCGCCAGACCGCGGCCACTAGCGGGACGCCCGGCCGATAGGCAAGGTAGGCGTGCGACGGCGCGCTGAGCATGATCAGGTCGGCCCGTGAGCCGACCCGCAGCCGGCCGACGTCGTCCCTGCGCAGCGCGCGGGCGCCGCCAGCGGTCGCCGCCCAGACCGCCTCCTGCGTTGTCATGCGCATGTCCCTGACCGCCAGCGCGATGCAGAACGGCATGCTGGAGGTGAAGCACGAGCCCGGGTTGCAGTCCGTGGCGATGGCCACGGTCACCCCAGCGTCCAGCAGCCGCCGGGCATCCGGGTACGGCTGCCTCGTGCAGAACTCCACGCCGGGCAGCAGCGTCGCCACCGTTCCTGACGAGGCGAGCGCTTCAACATCGCTGCCGGACAGGTAGCTGCAGTGGTCGGCCGAGGCAGCGCCGGCCTCCACCGCGACCTGGACGCCGGGACCCTCGCCAAGCTGGTTCGCGTGCACCCGGGGCTGGAGCCCAGCCAGCCGGCCGGCGGCCAGAATGGCGCGGGCCTGGTCCGCATCGAAGGCCCCGCGCTCGCAGAACACGTCCACCCACCTTGCGTGCGGGGCGCACGCGTCGAGCATCGGGCCGGTGACCAGGTCGACGTAGCCGGCCGGGTCAGCGGCGAATTCGGGCGGCACTACGTGCGCGCCGAGATAGGTGACCTCGGGCGTGACCTGTGCGGCCAGCGCGAGACTGCGAGCCTCGTCGCTGACTGTCAGCCCGTAGCCCGACTTGCACTCGAAGGTCGTGATCCCCTGCGCGAGCATCTCGGCGGCGAGCCTGCGCAGGTTGCCGCCAAGCTCGGCGTCGCTCGCCGCCCGGGTCGCCGCGACGGTGCTGCGGATGCCGCCCGCGGTGTAGGGGACGCCGGCCATCCTGGCCGCGAACTCCGCCCCCCGCTCGCCGGCGAAGACCAGGTGCGCGTGCGAGTCGACGAAACCAGGCAGCACTGCCCGGCCGGCCGCGTCGACCAGGTCATCGGCCGCGGGCGCCAGGGAAGCCGACCCGGTCCATGCGATCCTGCCGTCCTCGATCACCAGCGCGGCGTCGCTCAGCGCCGCGAATCCGCTACCAGCCGCCGATCCGCCAGCCCCGCGAATTCCGCCAGCCCCGCCAGGACCCCCGGCCTCGCCTGATCCCTCAGCCCCGCCAGGACCCCCAGCCCCGCCAGAACCATCAGCGCCGGCTTCGTCCGGCGCGTTGGTCACCAGCTCACCGATGTTGGTTATCAGCGTGCTCACGTGCGCATCCTGTCACGCCGATCGGGCCGCGCAGGCGGCCAGCCCGTCGGCCCGCAAACCAGATGCGCCGCGGCGGCAGCAGGACCAAGATGCCAGCATGGATCCTGAGGCCGACGCCCGAGCGCTCGTCAGTGACCGCTTCCCGGCTGCCCGGGCCGCGTTTCTCGGCGGCGGCGTCCTATCCGCGCGCCGGACGCCGACCTCGGACCTGGACATCGTCGTCCTCATCGACGGGCCGCCCGCGCCCTACCGCGAGTCGCTGCGATGGCGCGGCTGGCCGGTCGAGCTGTTCGTGCAGCAGCCCGGCACGATCGCGGCCTGGTTCGCCAAGGACGTCGCCAGGCGCCGTCCCACGCTGGCCCGGATGTGCGCCGAAGGCGTCACTCTGCTCGACGCCGACGGCGCCGGGGCCACCGTCCGGGACCAGGCGCGTGCCGTGCTGGCCGCCGGCCCGCCAGCCCTGGAGCCCGCCGAGCTCGACCGGCGCCGGTACTCGCTGACCGACTTGCTCGATGACCTGGCCGGAAGCACCGATCCGGGCGAGACCGCGGTCATCAGCTGGCACGTGATCACTGTCTCGGCCGAGCTCGCCCTGGTGCTGGCCGGCGCCTGGCTAGGCGGCGGCAAGTGGCTGCTGCGAGAACTGCGCGCGACCGACCCGCGGCTCGCCGACGATCTCATCGCGGCCCGCGACGACCCGGCCAGGCTGGCGGGTCTCGCCGATGGCGTTCTCGCCCGCGCGGGCGGCCGGCTGTGGGCTGGCTACCGACAGGGCGGCCAGCTGTAGCCGGCCCGTTGGCCGTTTCGCCAGGCCGCCGCTGCCGCCTTGGCATGGCGACGCGAATGGATGTCACTCTCATCCGTTGAAGCAGTGATGAAAGTGACATTCATCCGGCGAGGTCGTGCTCCCGGAGACCGGCAAACCGGGCGAAACGGCCACCAAGCCGGGGGTAAGGTGCGAGGCCTCGCAGGCCGGGGCGATTCCGCCGGGATCAATCCAGGGATTCATCCCTGGGCGAGGGATCAATCCAGGGATTCATCCTCGCGGCAACCGCCCGGCTCGCCGGATCAGGCGAGAACGGCGCGGACGGCGGCCGAGAGCGCGGCCGGAACGTCGTCCACCAGAACGTGCCGGCCATCGACGACAACATCGCGCCCGCCGATCACGACGTTGCGCACGTCGGCCGGGCTCGCGGCGAAGATGACGGCTTCCAGAACGGCCAGATCCGCACTGCCGCCTTCCGCCGGAGTTAGATCGGCCGCCGCGGCAGCCCCGGCCAGGCGGGGCGAGTCGAGGGCGACGGTGACCAGGTCGGCCAGCGAACCCAGCGCGATTTCCCCGGCGTCCGGCCAGCCGAGGCTGGCGTGGCCGTCCCACGTCACTGCGGTTCCGAGCGCGTCAGCAGTGAAGTGACCGCGCTCCTGGCTGGCCAGGCGCTCGTACATCTCGATCCGCCGCGCCTCCTCGAACAGGTCGATGACGGCCTGGCTGTCGCTGCCCACCGTCAGCCGGCAGCCGGCCGCCGCGAGAGCCCCGAACGGGCCGATCCCGTCGGCCAGGTCAGCCTCGGTCGTCGGGCAGAGGCAGGCGAATACCTCACTCGCGCCGAGCAGCTCGATGTCGGCGCTCGTCAGATGGGTCGCGTGAACCACGCTGGTGCGCGGGCCGAGAACGCCCGCCTCGTACAGAACCGCCGTCGGAGTGCCCCCGTAGGCGGCCAGGCAGGTGTCGTTCTCGGCCACCTGCTCGGACAGGTGCACGTGCAGCGGGGCGCCACGGGAGTGGGTCCATGCGGCGACCGCCGGCATCTGGCCAGGCGGGACGGCCCGAACCGAGTGGATCGCGGCACCGGCTCGTGCCGTCGGGCCGAGCATGCCGCGGGAGTCGGCCCCGAGCGACGACACCCGGTTCACCCACGCCTGAGCGGTCCCGTCGCCGAACCTGAGTTGCGGGCCGGCCAGCGGCACCGGGCCGCTGGCCGGGTCGAGCCCCCCGGACAGGTAGCAGGTGTCGAGCAGCGTGATGCGCAGGCCAGCCTGGGCCGCCGCCTCGATCATCGCGCGGCCCATGGCGTTCGGATCGGCATAGCCGACCCCGTCCGGCCCGTGATGCAGATAGTGGAACTCGCCCACGCAGCCGATCCCGGCCAGCGTCATCTCGGCGTAGACGGCGCGGGCGAGTGCCTGGTAGCTGTCCGGGTCCAGGCGCTCGGCGACCTGGTACATCCGCTCCCGCCAGGTCCAGAACGTGCCCCGGCCCGCCTGCGTGATCCCGCGCAGCGCGCGGTGGAAGGCGTGCGAGTGCGCGTTCGCGAGCGCGGGTATGGTCAGGCCGGGCAGCCGGATCGTGCCCGGCGGCAGGTCGGCGGTCGCGGTCCGCGGCGAGATCACGGTGAACCGGTCGCCGGAGGCCTCGATCAGCACGTCAGGCCGCACGCCGACGCCCGGCAGCCAGGCCAGCTCGGCATGCCAGGCACGGGCCGCGCCCTGGCCGGGCTGGCCCTGGCCGGGCTGGCCCTGGCCGGGCTGGCCCTGGCCGGGCTGGCCCTGGCCGGGCTGGCCCGTACCGGGCGAAGGCGTCATCGGCAGGCAAGCTCCTCGAGAACGGCGGCCAGCGCGACGACGCCCGCCTCGCAGTCCTCGGGCTCCGCATGCTCGGCGGGCGAATGCGACACGCCGCTCGGATTCCGCACGAACAGCATCGCCGTCGGCAGCCCGGCCGCGAGTATGCCGGCATCGTGACCCGCTCCGGTCGGCAGCACCGGCGCCTCGATCCCCATTCCGGCCAGTGCCGCCACCACCCGGTCACGAAGATCAAGATCAAATTCGACCACCGGCGTCAACGACTCGCACCGGCTGGTCGCCGTGACGCCATGGCCGGTGCCGCTCAGCTCGGCCACCGCCGTCACCTGGCTGACCAGCTCCTTCAGCGTTTCCTCGTCGGGAGCCCGGGCGTCGAGCCAGGCGTGCACGGATGACGAGATCGCGTTGGCCGCCCCGGGCTCGGCGACGACCTTGCCGAACGTGGCCAGCGCGCCGAGCTCGGTCGCCACCGTCCGCGCGGCGAGCACGGTCGCCGCGTACGGCATCATCGGGTCACGGCGGTCGGCCAGCTTCGTGGTTCCCGCGTGGTCGGCCCGGCCGCTGAAGTCGATCCGCCACCGGCCGTGCGGCCAGATCGAGCCGGCCACGCCGACGGCGGCGTTCATCCCGTCCAGCGCACTGCCCTGCTCGACATGCAGCTCGACGAAGGCCGCGATCCGCGAGACGATCCCGGGGTCCGGCCCGATCGCCGCGGGGTCCAGGCCAGCCCCGGCCATCGCGTCGGCCAGGGTGACGCCATCGGCGTCGGTCAGGGCGCGCGCGGTGTCGGGACTGACGGCGCCGGTCAGCAGCCTGCTGCCCAGGCAGGCCATCCCGAACCTGGCTCCCTCCTCCTCGAGAAAGGCGGCGATCCCGACCGGTCGCACCGGAACCGCGCCGCTCGCGACGAGCAGGTCGATCGCCGCGAACGCGGAGACCACGCCGAGAGGCCCGTCGAACGCGCCGCCATCAGGCACCGAATCCAGGTGAGAGCCGGTGACGATAACGCCGGTGTCGTCACCGCGACTGTGAGAGCTGTCGCGAGGGCCAGCGGACGATGCCGTCGCGGCGCCGCCTGCATGCGCAACGGCTTGCGCCGCGCCGGTGTCATCCGCAGGCGGATCCCACCAGGCCCAGAGGTTGCCGTTGCGGTCGGTCTCGGTGCGCAGGCCCCGGTCTGATGCGGCGGACAGGAACCAGTCGCGGCAGGCCTGGTCGGCTTGCGTGAACGAGTAGCGGCGGTAGCCGCCGGTGACGTCGCTCCTGCCGAGCGGCAGGAGCGACTGCCAGAGCGGACGATCCCAGGTACGGGGAGCGTCGCCGCTGGTCGCCTGGCCGCCGGGATCATCGACTGCGGGCGGCGTCATGCGTGGTGCTCGTGCATGGGGGTGCGGACGCCGCGTTCGGTGGCGACCTCGCGGGCGCGGTCATAGCCGGCGTCGACGTGCCGGATGACGCCCATGCCGGGGTCGTTAGTGAGGACGCGTTCCAGTTTCTGGGCGGCCAGGGCGGTGCCGTCGGCGACGCAGACCTGGCCGGCGTGGATCGACCGGCCGATGCCGACGCCGCCGCCGTGATGGATCGACACCCAGGACGCGCCGGAGGCCGTATTGACCAGGGCGTTCAGCAGCGGCCAGTCGGCGATCGCGTCCGATCCGTCGGCCATGCCCTCGGTCTCCCGGTAGGGCGACGCGACCGAGCCGCAGTCGAGATGGTCCCGGCCGAGCACGATCGGCGCGCTGACCTCTCCCTTGGCCACCAGCTCGTTGAAGCGCAGGCCGGCCTTGTCCCGCTCGCCGTAGCCGAGCCAGCAGATCC
>JADGPC010000124.1 GCA_017882645.1 Streptosporangiales bacterium
CCGACCTCGATCACTCGGTCACGGTCGTGGAGTGGGGCGAGGGCCTGGTCGAGGGCCTGGCCTCCGGGCACCTGCGCATCACGATCGACCGGCCCGCCGCCGAGAGCGCCCCCATGACCGTCCCGGCGGCCGGGCTAGCGGACGGCACTGAGGACGGACCGGCGGACGGACCGGCGGACGGCACGGCGGACGGCACCGAGGATCAGCTCAGGAGCGTGACGGTGGCCGGCTACGGCGCCAGGTGGGAATCGGCCGCGGACGGGCTCAGGATGGCCCTGCCCGGGTGACGCTCCGCGCAGGCCGGGCCCAGGCCGCCAGCCAAGCCCCCGCTCCCCAGCCCCGCTCCCCAGCCCCGCTCCCCAGCCCCGCTCCCCAGCCCCGGTCCCCAGCGATGCTCCGGCCCGGCGACGCCCGCTCCTGAGTATCAATTGTTCCGATCTGTCACCCCCCGGCGGTCCTCTCGCCAGTACACTGCGGGGATTCAGACCGCTTACCGTCGTCATGCACGGCCGGATGCCTGTCAGGGAGGCGCGCTGTGACTGAGCAGGGCTACCCGCCTCGCGAGCCCGACTATCCCGGCCCTGGCCGGTCGAGGACATCGCAGGAGCCCCGCAGGTCCGGCTGGCAGATGATCGACGCCTTCGACGACGGCCCCGACACCGACTCCGGGCTGCCGCCGTGGGCCGTGCCCGGCGGTATCGAGCCGCTCCGGCCGGCCCGCAGGCCGCACCGCGGACCTGAGCAGGGCCAGATCGACCAGCCCGAGCCGCCGGCCGAGCCCGGCCAGGACGGGCCGCTCCGCCTCGCGCGCCGGCCGCGCCGCAGCCGAGCGGCGGCGACCCGGCGCCGCAAGTCCAAGCGCAGGCTGGTTACCTGGGGCGGTACCGCGATCGTGATCCTGATCCTGGTCGGCGTCGGCTTCGTCCTGTTCCAGTCGCCCGGGCCGAAGGGCAGGTACGTGACGACCTATCAGAAGGGCGAGTTCAAGGCGGTGCCCGATGCCTGCAAGGTCGTCGCCGCGGCTGCGCTGCACCAGATCATGGGCGGAACGCCCAAGGTCACTCAGCCTCAGAATGACGCCTCGCTGAGCCAGTGCGCCTTCACGGTCGACGCGAAGCCGACCTTCCGCGTGCTGCAGCTCAACGTGCAGGCCTATACCGCGAGCCTGACCGTCCCCGTGGGGGACGGCAGTGCCACCGCGAACGCGAAGTACACCATCGCCGAGCAGCGCCGCCTGCTGGAACATCCGCCTAAGCACACGCCGCAGCCCCCGGCCGCGATCACGCCGGTCAGCGGACTGGGCGACGAGGCGTTCAGCGCGGTGCAGGTCTTCCACACGAAGTCGCTCGTCGACCTGGTGACCGTGTGGGCCAGGTACCGCAACGTGCTGGTCACGGCCATCTTCCAGGGACAGGCGAGCGGCGGGTTCGGCCCGGTGACCGTCAGCCAGCTCCGCTCCGGAGCCCTCGCGGCCGCGCGGGCGGCGCTGACGCAGGTCAAGGGCGAGCCGACGGTCTGATCCGGTCCGTTCCCCCGGCCGGCCGGGTCTGACCGGTCCGGGCGCCCCGGCCAAGTGACTACGCTGTGACACCGTGCTGATCCTCGCCTTCGACACCGCGACGCCCGCGGTGACCGTCGCGCTGCACGATGGCTCGGGCGTCGTGGCGCACGAGTCCGCCGTGGACGCGCGCCGCCACGGTGAGCTGCTCGCCCCGTCGATCGCCAGGATCCTGGCCAAGGCCGGCGCGGAGCCCGGCGACCTCACGGCCATCGCGGTCGGGACCGGACCCGGGCCGTACACCGGCCTGCGGGTTGGCCTGGTCACCGCCCGGGTGCTGGGCAGCGCCCTGTCGGTCCCGGTGGACGGCGTCTGCACGCTCGACATCATCGCGGCCGAAGCCAGGCATGCCGCCGCTGGCCGTGAGTTCATCGTGGCGACGGATGCCCGCCGCCGGGAGGTCTACTGGGCCAGCTACTCGGCCGATGCCGAGCGCCTTTCTGAGCCGCAGGTGAGCCTGCCAGCGGCGGTCCCGGCCGGTTACCCGGTGGCCGGGGAGGGCCCGCGGCTGCACGCCGGGCTGGCGGCCGTCGGCGAGACGATCGGGCCGCGTTATCCGTCCGCTGCTGAACTGGCCCAGATCGTCGCCGACCACGTGGCGCTCGGGATATCCCCCGGGCCGCCTGAGGCCCGCTACCTGCGCCGGCCCGATGCCAGGGAACCTGGCCGGCCGAAGCGAGTCACGCCGTGAGCCAGGCCGCCCTCACGCTCCGTCCGATGACGATGGCCGATCTCGACCCGATCCTCGAGCTTGAGCAGGCCGTCTTCGGCGCGGAAGCCTGGACCAGGCAGATGCTGGCCGGAGAGCTCGAGCAGCAGCCGGCCAGCAGGTACTACCTGATCGCCGAGGACGATGGCGGGATCGCCGGCTACGCGGGGCTGCTCGGCGCCGGCTGGCAGGGTGACGTGCTGACGCTGGCCGTGGCCGCCGGCCGGTGGGGCAGGGGGATCGGCTCCGCCCTGCTCAGGGCGCTGCTCGCGGAGGCCGTCAGGCGCGGCTGCACCGAGGTCTTCCTCGAGGTACGCACCGACAACAGCCGGGCGCAGGAGCTGTACCGGCGGCACGAGTTCACCGCGATCGGGATCAGGCGCGGTTACTACCAGCCCTCTGGTGCCGACGCGCTGGTCATGCGGCGCAGCCTGGCCGGCGCCGCGCCCCGGGAGCAGACATGACGGCACCGCTCGTGCTCGGCATCGAATCGTCCTGTGACGAGACCGGCGTCGGCCTGGTCCGCGGCCACGACCTGCTCGCCGACGCAATCGCCTCCAGCGTGGACGAGCACGCGAGGTTCGGCGGCGTGGTACCCGAGGTGGCCAGCCGGGCGCACCTGGAGGCCATGGTTCCCGCGGTGCGGCGGGCGCTCGACGTCGCCGGGGTCGGCCTCGGCCAGGTCGACGCGATCGCGGTCACCGCCGGGCCGGGCCTGGCCGGGGCGCTGCTGGTCGGAGTGTGCGCCGCCAAGGCGTACGCGCTCGCGCTCGGCAAGCCGCTCTACGGGGTCAATCACCTGGCCGCCCACATCGCCGTGGACCAGCTCGAGCATGGCCCGCTGCCCGCCCCGGCGATCGCGCTGCTGGTGTCGGGCGGGCACTCCTCGCTGCTGCTCGTGCGCCGCCTGACCGGCGACATCACGCCGCTCGGGGCGACCATCGACGACGCGGCGGGCGAAGCCTATGACAAGGTGGCCAGGCTGCTCGGACTGCCCTTCCCCGGCGGGCCGCCGATCGATGCTGCCGCACGCACTGGCGACGCTGGATCCGTTAAATTTCCTCGCTCGAAATACCGTGACGGCACAGCCGATTTCTCGTTCTCCGGCCTGAAGACAGCGGTAGCGCGCTGGGTGGAGGCGCGGGAGGCGGCCGGGCTCGCGGTGCCGGTCGCGGACGTGGCGGCCTCGTTCCAGGAGGCCGTGGCCGATGTGCTGACCCGCAAGGCGGTCGACGCGTGCCTGGCCCAGGGGGTCGATCACCTCGTGATCAGCGGCGGGGTAGCGGCCAACTCGCGGCTGCGGGCACTCGCGGCGCAGCGGTGCGAGGCGGCCGGGATCAGGCTGCGGGTGCCGCGGCCCGGGCTGTGCACCGACAACGGGGCGATGGTCGCGGCGCTCGGCTCCGACCTGGTCGCGGCCGGCGCCGAGCCATCGGGTGCCGATTTCGCCGCCGACTCCGGGCTGCCGGTTACCCAGGTCCTGGCCGCCTGAGCGAGTCCGGCGGGGCAGGCCGGGGGCGGGGCGGTCCGGGCAGGCCGGGGGCCGGGCGGTCCGGGCAGGCCGGGGGCCGGGCGGTCCGGGCAGGCCGGGCGGGTCAGCGGCGGACAGTCCGCTGGGCCAGCGTCCACATCGGGAACGTGAACTCTCCCGAGGCCGTCTGCGGCGTCGCGGCCAGGTAATCGCGGACCATGGACAGCACGGCCTCGCGCTCCTCGGGTTCCATGATCAGGAACATGGAGTGGGTGCGCATGGTCTCGATCAGCGAATCCGCCGTCCGGACGTGGCCGTGCGCGAACCCGGAGATCTCCGGCGGCCAGAACAGCTGCTCGCCCGGGCCGCGCAGCCAGGCCGAGATCCCGTCATCGTCCTGCTCGTTGAAGGCGCTGAGGGCCACCACCTGCTTCCGGCCGGCGGCTCGGTGCAGCCCGGCCACCCAGTCGACGCGGTCGTCGTCGGTGTTCCACAGGCCGGCGAACACGCCGCCGGCCGTCAGTACCCTGGCGATCTCCGGCATCGCGCGGTCCAGGTCGAACCAGTGCGCCGCCTGGCCGGCCAGCACGGCGTCGACGGACTGGTCGGGCAGCGGTATCGCCTCGGCCCGGCCAGCGGCCGCAGTCACGCCGCGCTGCTGGCGGTGCAGCTCGGCCAGCATGTGCGGGTCGGGCTCGACCGCGACGATGCTCGGCCGGCCGCTGTCGGGGGTCAGGCCGGCGAGCTGGGCGGTGAGCTTCCCGGTGCCCGCGCCGAGGTCGAGGATCCTGAGCTGGTGCCCGGGCGGGCGAGTGACGGGTTCGAGTGCCCACCGGATCGCCGCAGCGGGGTAGTCTGGCCGGTGCGTGGCGTCAGCCGAGGCCGCGGCGCCGAATGAAGCCGCGCGGCGGGAGTGCTCGTCGTCGCGCAGCAGGGCGGCCGTTTCCTGGTCGGCAGGCGTGTCCATGAGCGGCACCCTAGCCGGAGTGCGACGGCTTGGCGATGCCTGCTTGACGAGGCCCGGACGCAGGACTACTGTGCGGACTTGGCACTCGATGGTGTAGAGTGCTAACCGCGACGAGGATGGTCTGGCACCCGCGACGGCAGGCCCCATGGTCGCCTCTCTAGTAACTCTCAGCTAGCCCTTTCCGGAGGGGGAGGTCAGATCGTGACGACCGCCACCAAGGTTGTTATCAAGCCGCTCGAAGACCGGATCGTTGTGCGCCCGCTCGATGCAGAGCAGACCACGGCATCCGGCCTTGTCATCCCAGACACCGCCAAGGAGAAGCCCCAGGAGGGCGAAGTCGTAGCCGTCGGACCAGGCCGGTTCGACGACTCCGGCGCCAAGCGCGTCCCGATGGACGTCAAGGTTGGCGATGTCGTTCTGTACAGCAAGTACGGCGGTACCGAAGTCAAGTACGCGGGCGAGG
>JADGPC010000125.1 GCA_017882645.1 Streptosporangiales bacterium
ACGACGAGGGTTACTGGGTCGTCAGCAGGCACGCCGACATCGTGGAGATCTCGCGGAACAGCGATCTGTTCGGAAGCTGGGAGAACACCGCGATCATCAGGCTGAGCCAGGTGCAGACCGAGGAAACTCTGGCCATGCAGCGGCTGATCATGCTCAACATCGACCCGCCGCATCACACCAAGCTGCGCGGCATCATCTCCCGCGGCTTCACCCCCCGGGCCATCGGCAACCTGCGCAGCGTGCTCACCGAGCGAGCCGAGCGGATCGTCGCGGCCGCGCTGGCCGACGGAACCGGCGACTTCGTGACCGACATCGCCTGCGAGCTTCCGCTCCAGGCCATCGCCGAGCTGCTCGGCGTGCCGCAGGACGACCGGAAGAAGATCTTCGAGTGGTCGAACCTGATGATCGGCTACGACGACCCCGAGTTCGGTGACGTCGGGCAGGCGGCCGCGGCCGAGCTGGTCGGCTACTCGATGGTGATGGCCGAGGACCGCAGGCAGTGCCCGCGCGATGACATCGTCACGAAGCTGGTGAACGCGCAGATCGACGGTGGCGAGCTGTCGGCCGATGAGTTCGGGTTCTTCGTGATCCTGCTCTCGGTGGCCGGCAACGAGACCACGCGCAACGCGATCTCGCACGGGATGCTCGCCTTCTTCGACCACCCCGACCAGTGGGACCGTTACCTCGCGGAACGGCCGGCCACCGCGCCGGACGAGATCGTCCGGTGGGCGACGCCGGTGACGGCCTTCCAGCGGACGGCCAAGGCCGGCACCACACTCGGCGGCCAGGAGATCAAGGCCGGCCAGCGGCTGGGGCTCTTCTACCGGTCGGCCAACTTCGACGAGGACGTCTTCGAGGCACCCGAGCAATTCGACGTCACCAGGCGCCCGAACCCGCATCTCGGCTTCGGCGGCACCGGGGCCCACTACTGCGTGGGCGCCAACCTGGCCCGGCTGGAGATCGACCTGATCTTCAACGCGATCGCCGACGCCATGCCGTCCATCCGCAAGTCCGGCGATGCCGAGCGGCTCCGCTCCGGCTGGCTGAACGGGATCAAGCGGCTGCCGGTCAGCTACGCCTGACCGGAGTTCGAGCGCAGGCGGCCTCCTGTACGAGCCCCTCGAACTGCGTCGTCGCCTCATCTCCTAGTCGGGAGTGTCGGCGACGACCCACATCGAGAAGTACTGCGAGCCGCCGCCGTAGGCGTGGCCGAGCGCGGTCCTGACGCCGGCGACCTGATGCTCGCCTGCCTTGCCCATCACCTGCATCGCCGACTCGGCGAACCGCAGCAGGCCGGACGCCCCGATCGGGTTGGAGCTGAGCACCCCGCCCGACGGGTTGACCGGCAGTGACCCGGTGATCTCGGTCTCGCCGGCCTCGGTCATCCGCCAGCCGCGGCCTGGCTCGGCGAAGCCCAGGTTCTCCAGCCACATCGGCTCGAACCAGGAGAACGGCACGTAGATCTCGGCCGCGTCGATCTGGTCCACCGGGCTGGTGATCCCGGCCGCCTGCCAGAGCGCGGCGGCGGCGTCAGCCCCGGCTCGCGGGTTCACGTTGTCCTTGCCGGAGAACATGGTCGGCTCGGTCCGCATCGACGTCGCCCGGATCCAGGCCACCGGGCGCTCCGAGGCCTCGGCGGCGGCCTGATCGCCGAGCACGACCGCGCACGCCCCGTCCGACGACGGGCACGTCTCGTCGTAGCGGACCGGATCCCACAGCATCGGGGAGGCCAGCACCTTCTCCACCGTCATGTCGGCCTGCCGCAGATGGGCATACGGGTTGCGGGCGCCGTTGCGGCGGTCCTTGGCCGCCACCATCGCGCCGATCTGCACCGGCGCGCCCGAGCGCCGGATGTAGGAGCGGATGTGCGGCGCGAAGTAGCCGCCCGCCCCGGCCAGCACGGGCATCGCGAACGGCGGCGTGATCGACAGCGCCCACATCGCGTTGGACTCCGACTGCTTCTCGAACGCGACGGCCAGCACCCGGCGGTGCACGCCCGCCTGGATCAGGCTGGCGGCGACGATGCCGGTCGCGCCGCCGACCGAGCCCGCGGTGTGCACCCGCAGCAGCGGCTTGCCGACCGCGCCGAGCGCGTCGGCCAGGTACAGCTCGGGCATCATGACGCCCTCGAACAGGTCAGGGGCCTTGCCGACGACGACCGCGTCGACCTGGTTGGCCGTCAACCCCGCGTCGGCGAGCGCACGGTCGACCGCCTCGCGGCACAGCCCGGCCATCGACACGTCGGTGCGCTTGCTGCGGTGGTGCGTCTGCCCGGTCCCCAGCACCGCGGCCCGCTGCTTGCCTGTCACGGGGTGTCTCCCGGTCGGGTCTCCATCACGCAGACGAGGTTCTGCTGCAGGGCTGGTCCGCTGGTCGCGTGGCCGAGCGCCACGTCGGCACGCCCGGTGATGATCTCGGTCGCCGCGCTGCCGATCCTGGCCAGGCCGGCGGCGAACATCGGGTTCCCGCACAGGGCGCCGCCGGACGGGCTGATCGTCGTGTCGTCCCGCAGCCCAAGAGCCCGCCGCAGGATGATCTCCTGATGCGTGAACGGCGCGTGCAGCTCGGCGACCTGCGCCCGTCCGGCGCCCGCCGCCGCGCCGGCGCTGGCCGCCGACGGCGCCTGGGTCAGGTCGCGCGCACCCAGCGACGCCGAGTCGATCCGGTGCTCGAACCCGGTGATCCAGGCCGGCCGCGGGCACAGCTCCCACGCCCGCTCGCCCCCGGCTAGGATCACTACCGCCGCGCCGTCGGTGACCGGCGCGCAGTCGTGGGCGCGCAGCGGGTCGGCGACGTACGGCTGATCAAGCAGCTCGCCGACCGAGGTCTGGCCGGCGACCAGCGCGTGAGAATTTGTTATCGCTGAAACTCGGGACCTCGCCGCGACCTCGGCCATCTCGCTCTCGGACCACAGCCCGGCCTCGATCCCCAGCCTGGCCTGGAGCGCCGCGATCGATACCGAGTCCGGCCACAGCGGCGCGACCAGGTACGGGTCGAGCTGCAGCGCGAGCACCCGGCGCAGGTGGCCGGCCGAGGACTTGCCGAAGCCGTAGGCCAGCGCGATCTCGGCCTCGCCGGTCAGGATCTTGAGCCACGCCTCGTACAGCGCCCAGGCGCCGTCCATCTCCACGTGCGATTCCATCACCGGCGGGAACGCGCCGATCGCGTCGACCGCCGAGACGAAGGAGAAGGCCCGCCCGGCCAGGTAGTCCGATGACCCCGAGCACCAGAAGCCGACGTCGTCCTTGGTCAGGCCGGTCGCGGCGAAGACCTCGCCGAAGATCGGCACCAGCATCTCGACGCCGTTCGTGGTGGCGGGGGAGTGCCGCTGGTTCGGTGCCTGGGCGAAACCGATCACGGCGACGTCTGTCATGTCGGGAATCCTAGGTTCACAGGTGGTGGGCGAAGGAGTCGTAGGGTGCGTCCGGCGCACCGGTCGGCTCGAAGTGGTCGATGTTATGCGCCCCGATAGCCCACTCCTCCCGCGGCTTCCATACCGCCCTGACCCGCATCCCCATCCGGACCTCCGCCGGCGGGCAGCCGAGGATCAGGTGCTGGATCGCGATGTCAGCGCCGTCGATCAGCACCGACGCCGCGACGTACGGGGTGGGCACCCGCTGCCCGGTGAAGGGCACGTTCACCACGCAGAACGTGGTCACGATGCCGGTGTCCGGCAGCTCGACCTCGTCCTGAGTCGGGACCCCGTCGACCGGGCAGGCACCGCGGGGCGGCAGGTAAACCTTGCCGCAGGCCGGGCAGCGCTGGCCGATCAGCCGGCCCTGGGCCAGGGCGAGCAGGTAGCTGCTCTCGCCGGGAGAGACGGTGTGGTCGTAGCTGAGGCGGACCGGAGTCGTGATCATCGTCACCGGCTCGGCGGGCCCGGCTGGCTCGGCCGGCTTGGCGGGCCCCGCTGGCGGTTGCGGCGGGCGCGGTTCGGCCGGCTCGGCGGGCGGCTCGGGCTCGAAGCACGCGATGTCGGTGATGCCGGAACGCGATCGCTCCGCCGCCCACCGCGGCCGTACCCGCAGCCCGGTCCGCATGTGCTCGGCCGAGCCGGCGTCGACGGCGTGCAGCAGCGCGGTGTCCGCGCCGTCCAGCCGGATCAGCGCCCACCCGAACGGGTGGTCAAGCGGCTGCCCGTCCATCGGCCGGTCCGTCCAGGTCCAGCTAACGATGATCCCGGCCGGTCCCACCTCGACGAGCTCAGCGGGCGGCGCGCCGGTGACCGGGTCATACTCGAACGGCGGCGCGTGCACGCGGCCGTCGGACGCCTTCGCCCCGAGAATCCGCCGCCCGGCCAGCGCGGTCACGAACTCGCTCAGCGTCGGGCCGAGAGACCGCGTGTAGTCGAACGAGATCTCCAGCGGGGCATGCAGCGGCGCGAGCGGCGCGCTGGCTGGTTGCGGCTGGCTCACGGATCGAAGTGAAACATGATCCGCCAGGGGCGGCAAGAGGAAATCTAGAACACGTTCTAACTATTGCCGGGTGCCCGGGCCTCGCGAGCTGCCGGGGCTGCTAGCCGGGGAGTTCGGTCGCGCCGGGGTTCCAGCGCGGCTCGCCGGCCCGACTGACCGGAATATAGATCGGGTAATACCGGGCTATATGCACGTCGCGACGGTCAGTCCGCCAGGGACGAGATGACTTATCATCAGTTGTCGCCTCTTGGCTGACCTAGTTTGATATATTTTACGGCTTTCATTCCGACCCAAAGTAGTGATATGTCGCTGGCCGGGCGGCCTCGCTGGCCGGGCTGCCGGGCTGCCGGGCGGCTGGGGTGGCCGGCGGCTGGGGCGGCCGGGCGGCTGGCCGGGCCGGACGGAAATGCGTTCGCCCGGGCGCGCGGTCGTCGCCGATACTGGCTGAGTGCAGCGAATCTCCGTCGTCGGCAACAGCGGCTCGGGAAAGTCGACCCTGGCCAGGCGCATCGCCGCCGCCCTCGACATCCCGCACCTCGAGCTTGACTCGGTGTTCCACCAGCCGGGCTGGCAGCCGCTGGAGACCGGTGAGTTCCGGCGGCGGGTCACTGAATTCACGGCCGGCCCGGCCTGGGTCGTCGACGGCAACTACTCGAAGGTAGGAGACATCGTCTGGAGCCGGGCCGACACGGTGCTCTGGCTGGATCCGCCCCGGCGCCGGGTCATGCGCCAGCTGATCCCGCGCACGCTGCGCCGGATGGCGACCAGGGCCGAGCTGTGGAACGGCAACCGCGAGCAGTGGCGCAGCCTGCTCCGGCTCGATCCCGGCGAATCGATCCTGCTGTGGGCCTGGACCAGCCATCACACCTACCGGCAGCGGTACCTGAGCGCCCAGGCCGACCCGGCGAACGAGCACCTGGACTTCATCAGGCTGCGCACGCCTGATCAGGCCGCGGCGCTGGTCCGCGATGTCGCCGCCCGGGCCGCCCGCTCGTAAATAGGTTGCCCGCGGCCCCGCGGGTCTGCTGCACTACCACCGGCGACCGGCCCGGCCGGCGATCGGGCCGACCAAGGAGAACCCAGATGCGAGCGGCGTTCATGTCCCACCAGGAAGGAAGTTTTGCCTAATTCAAAGGACATGACGCTTCGTGCGAACGCTGAACCTGGGGATCCTGGCGCATGTAGACGCCGGTAAGACCACCCTGACCGAGCGGCTTCTCTTCGCCGCCGGCGTCATCGACGAGGTCGGCAGCGTCGATGACGGCAGTACCCAGACTGACTCGCTGGCGCTGGAACGGCAGCGCGGCATCACGATCAAGTCCGCCGTCGTCTCGTTCGCCGTGGACGACGTCACCGTCAACCTGATCGACACGCCAGGCCACCCGGATTTCATCGCCGAGGTGGAGCGGGTGCTCGGCGTGCTCGACGGCGCCGTGCTGGTCGTCTCGGCCGTCGAGGGCGTCCAGGCGCAGACCATCGTGCTAATGCGAACGCTGCAGCGGCTGGGAATAGCGACCCTGATTTTCGTGAACAAAATCGATCGCGCTGGTGCGGACGGCAGGCGGGTGCTGCGCGCGATCTCGCAGCGCCTCACCCCCGCGGTGGTCGCGATGGGCAGCCCGCGCGGGCAGGGCACGCGCGGCGCGCGCGTACGGCCGTACGGGGCTGGCGACCCTGCCTTCACCGCCCGGCTGGCCGAGGTGCTGGCCGATCACGACGACGCGCTGCTGGCCGACTACGTCGACGACGAGGCGGGGCTGTCCTACGGCCGGCTCACCGCGGCCCTGGCCGGGCAGGCCAGGCGGGCGCTGGTGCACCCGGTGTTCTTCGGCTCCGCGATGACCGGCGCCGGGGTGGACTGCCTGACAGCCGGCCTCACCGGCCTGCTGCCCGCCGCCGACACCAGGGCCGAGGCCGGCGGAGCGGTCTCGGCGGCTGTCTTCAAGGTCGAGCGCGGGCCAGCCGGGGAGAAGATCGCCTATGTCCGGATGTTCGCCGGCACGCTGCGGGCCAGGGACCGGGTGCACGCCGGCCGGGACGGCGCGGCTAAGGTCACCGCGGTCAGCGTCTTCGACCGCGGCCTGGCCGCCCCGAGCCCGTCGGTCGCCGCCGGCCAGATCGGCAAGCTCTGGGGCCTGGCCGGCATTCGGGTCGGGGACACGCTGGGGGAGCCGCCCGCTACGTCCGCCCGGCACCACGTCACCCAGCACCACTTCGCGCCGCCGACGCTGGAAACGGTCGTCGTGCCGGCCCGCCCGGCCGACCGGCCGGCGCTGCATGCCGCGCTCACCCAGCTCGCCGAGCAGGACCCGCTGATCAACCTGCGGCAGGACGATGTCAGGGCCGAGCTGCTCGTCTCGCTCTACGGCGAGGTGCAGAAGGAGGTCATCCAGGCCACCCTGGCCGACGAGTTCGGCCTGGCCGTCGCCTTCCGGGAGAGCACGACGATCTGCATCGAGCGGCCGGCCGGCACCGGCGCCGCGGTCGAGTTCATGGGCGGAGCGAACCCGTTCCGCGCGACGGTCGGCCTGCGGGTCGGTCCGGCGGCGGCCGGTTCCGGCGTGGCGTTCCGGCTGGAGATCGAGCTCGGGGCGCTGACCTCAGCGTTTCTCAAGGCGGTCGAGGAGACCGTGCGGCAGACGCTGACGCAGGGACTGTCCGGCTGGCAGGTCACGGACGTCACGGTGACGCTGACCCATTCCGGCTACACGCCGCCGCCCCCGTACGGCTGGAGCAAGTGGTCGAGCTCGGCCGGCGACTTCAGGAACCTGACGCCGCTGGTCCTGATGAGCGCGCTGAGCCAGGCCGGAACGGAGGTCTTCGAGCCGATGCACCGGTTCACGCTCGAGATCCCGGCCGACACGCTCGGGCCGGTACTGCCGGTGCTGGCCAGGCTGCGCGCCGTCCCGCTCGAGCAGGCCGCCAGCGGGCCGGTGTCGGTCGTGACGGGCGACATCCCGGCCGCGCAGGTGCACCAGCTGCAGCAGCTCCTGCCGGCCCTGACCCGCGGCGAGGGCCTGCTGGCCAGCTCCTTCGACCACTACCAGCCGGCCGCCGGCGAGATCCCGGTCCGGCCGCGGTCGGACCGCAATCCGCTCAGCCGGAAGGAGTACCTGCTGCGCGTCGCCCGCGGGGTGGCCGGGATGTGACCTGAGCGGGCGGCTGCTGCGGGGGCGTACCTGGTCAGGAAGAAGCCCCGCACGGGCAGCCGCAGGCCGAGGTTGTGCGCGAAGGCAGCGCTGGCCGGGCTGGCGGGACCTCAGTATCGCGCAGACCGTCGAATTGGTCACTCGCCGCGCCGATTGCCCGAGCCTGGCCGTCTCGTTCTGGCTTGATTACCCGCGGGAATGGCGGCAAGTTAACCGCCTTCTTCCGTATTAATTAACACCAATACGGGACAGCATATTACTGCTAAGTACGATATCAATTCATGAATCACGGTCCCGCGACGGCTATGAATATGCTATATCTCTTTAGTCCATAGCTGCCCTGATTGAAATGGTAGGAGGCGGCAGCCGATGAATTCGAGAATCCGCAAGCGCGGGCAGTTCGCCATGGCGGACTGAAGCGGCCGATGGCCTACCCGGGGGGACGGGTGGTCCCGATCCGTGGACCCGCGGACCGGCCGAAGAAGGGCCGCGTCCTAGTCGGCCCGTGGCCGGCTACGTCGGCGTCCGGCGGTCAGGACCGGGACTACGCCAGGCACGCCAGGTCGCTGTCGGCCAGGCGAGCCAGGCAGCGCGTGCTGGCGCTGGCGCTGGCCGGGATCGTGGCCGTGGTCGCGACCGTGGTCGCCGGGCCGCGGGCGGTGCGGATGTTCACGGCCAGGCCCGACGTCGCCCTGCAGGAAGCGGCGGCCGCGCGCAGCATTGCCGCGGCCTGGATCACGCACTGGGTCGCCTCGGGCGCGCTGGTGGCGTGCGATCCGGCCATGTGCAAGGTGCTGGGCGCGCACGGATTAAGTTCGGAGCGGTTCGTGGTTCTCTACCCGAATTCGCAGGATCCCGTAGGCAGCGACGTGGTCGTCGAGACGGCAGTGGTCCGGAACATGTTCCGGCGCCGGCTGGCCACCGTCTACGCCCCGGCCGTCCTGGCCAGATTCGGCTCGGGCGAGGCCATGATCAAGATCCGGGTGACCGTGGCCAGCGGGTCGGCGGCACGGTACGAGCGGCAGCTGCGAGCGGACGAGCGAGCCCGGCTGGTGGCCGGCCGCGAGTTGCTGGGCAACAGCAACATCGCCGCGTTCGGCCCGGCGGCGCGGCAACTGCGGACCGGCCGGCCGGATTCGCGGATCCTGCAGATGCTTGCTCCGCTGGCCCGGATGGGCAAGCTGACCATCCTCGGATTCGGTGGTGCGGCGCCGGGTGCGAGCCCTGGGATGCCGCTGCTGTCGGTCGACCTCACCGCCGGGGATTCGGTCAGCGGCAGCAACTCGGTGCACGCCGGCAACCGCAAAGTCGAGACTCCGGTGTCGCTCGCGAGAGTCATGGCCTTCCTGGCCGCTCAGCGGCAGCCGCTGCAGCCAGCCAGCTTCCGCGAAGTGACCGCGCGAAATGGCCTGACTTTCATCCGTATCGACTATGCCGCACCGAGCCCGCTGACGGTATTCACCGCTACTCCCTGAAAGAAAAACACAACCTGCGATGGAGGAAGAAATGAAGTTAACGTCGAGGCTGGCAGTTTTCGGCAACGTGCTCGCTGCCGGTGCCTTGTCGGCCGGCTTGCTGTCGATCGCCGCGCCCGACTCGTCGGCCGCGCCGGCCACCGGGTGGCTGCGACTGGCCCACCTGTCCCCTAATACGCCCGCGGTGGATGTCTACCTGTACTCGCTTGGCAACCCGCATGCCCGCCTGGTCCTGCATCACGTGAGCTACGGGACCGTGTCGCCGTATCTGAGGGCCGCGGCCGGCACCTATACGGTCGCGATGCGGCCGGCGGGGGCGGCGTCATCCTCGGCGCCGGTGCTGTCCGCCGCCGTGCACGTGCGCGCCGGCGACGCCTACACCGTGGCCGGGATGGGGCCGGCCTCCGGGCTGCGCCTGCAGGTGCTGAACGACCGGCTCACCAGCCCGCGCGGGCACGCCATGATCCGCGTGATCCAGGCGTCGATGCGCGAGCACCTGGTGACCGTGCGAGCGGGTGCCGACCTGATCGGCAAAAACCTGGCATTTGCGACAGCTACCTCGTATCGTGCCGTGTCACGGGGCAGAATTACCGTGCAGGCGGTCGGTTCGACCGAGCGTGCGCTGAATAAGCTGACTCTGCAAGCAGGCACCATCCATACCCTGGTGGTACTCGATGAGCCTGGCCGGCTCAGGATCGACAACCTGGAGGATGCCGCGGGAAGCAAGGTTCTGCCAGCCGGAGCCCCGGCCACCGGCCTGGGCGGCACGGCACCGGCGCAGAAGTCGTCTGGCGTCACCTGGCTCGCGTTCATCAGCGCTGGCCTGCTGATCGTCGTCTCCGGCCTGATCAGGTTCCGCCGGGGCCGTCGCCCCGGGCTTTCGATGCGGTGAGATGACGCGAGGACGGCATAGGGCCAGAGCGAGCCGGCCGGCGGGACTTATCACCCTGCTGGCCGGCTCGCTGGTCGCGCTGGGCGGCGTGATCGGGCTCGCCGCGAGCGCTCTCGGCGGGAGCAGCGGTCATCCGCTCGGGCCGACCCCGCACGTGCAGGCGCCGAGCGGGCCTGCCGCCGCCATGGCCACGGCGGCGGGCCGCCATTCGGTTCCCCGCCCGGTCTTCCTGGTTGTCCCGGCGATCGGCGTGCGCACCAGGCTGATCCGGCTCGGCACGACCAGGGCCGGCACCCTGCAGGTCCCGACGACGACCAGCGTGGCCGGGTGGTACACGGCCAGCGCGAGGCCCGGCGCGATCGGCCCGGCAGTCATCGCCGGCCATGTCGACTCGGTAGCCGGCGAGGGGATCTTCTTCCGGCTCAGGCTGCTGCGGCCGGGCGACAAGGTCTTCGTCAAGCGGGCCGACGGCTCGATCGCGCAGTTCGTCCTCACCGCGGTCCGGCGCTACGCCAAGACCAGGTTCCCGACCAGCGCGGTCTACGGGCCGGTGCCGTACGCCGCCATCCGACTGATCACCTGCGGCGGCGTCTTCGACCACGCCACCGGCAGCTACCTGAGCAATATCGTCGCCTACGGGCGTCAGATCGGCGACCGGCACCATCACCATGCGTCCCGGCACAAGTGACCGGGACCTTCAGCGGCCGGTGAAGACTGGCGGGCGTTTGTCGGCGAAGGCGCGCGGGCCCTCTTTGGCGTCGGCGGACATGAAGACCTCCATGCCGATCCTGGACTCGATCGCGAACGCCTCGTTCTCGGCCATGCCCTCGGTCGCCCGGATCGTGCGCAGGATGGCCTGGACGGCCAGCGGGCCGTTCGCGGCGATCTGATCGGCCACCTCGAGCGCCCTGGACAGGGCCTGGCCGTCCGGCACGACCTCGCCGATCAGCCCGATCCGGTGCGCCTCGCCGGCGGTGATGTGCCGGCCGGTCAGCAGGAGGTCGGCGGCGATCGCGTACGGGATCTGGCGGACCAGCCTGACCGCCGAGCCGCCGAGCGGGAACAACCCCCAGCGCGCCTCCGAGATGCCGAATCGCGCGCCCTGACCCGCGATCCTGATGTCGGTGGCCTGGAGGATCTCGGTGCCGCCCGCGATCGCGGCCCCCTCGACCGCGGCGATCAGCGGCTTGGTCAACCGCCTGCCCTTCAGCAGCGCGTCGATGACCGACAGGTCCATGCCGCCCTTGCCGAGGGAGTCTCCCGGCGGCGCCGCCGTCATCGCCTTCAGGTCCGCTCCGGCGCAGAACGCGCCGCCCGCACCGGTCAGCACGGCGACCCTGATTTCCGGGTCGGCATCCACCTCATCCCAGGCCTGGCGCATAAGGGCCATCATGGGGCCGCTGAGCGCGTTACGGGCCTGCGGGCGGTTCATCGTCACGATGAGCACGTGCCTCCGGCGCTCGATCAGCGCGTGCGGCGGCTCGGGCTGGCGCTGGCCGGGGTCATCCGGCTGGCTGGTCGCGGGCATCGCGGGGGCATCTCCTGTCGGCCGAGTCTTGCCGGAAACAGTAACAGGTTCTAGTTTCGTCCCATGGCACTCAACATCGCCGACCTGTTCGAGCACGCCGCCGACGCCTTCGGAGACCGGCTGGCGGTGGCCTGCGGGGACCTGCGGGTGACTTACCGCGAGCTTGACCAGCGCACCAGCCGGCTCGCGCACCACCTGGCCAGCATCGGGGTCGGCCCGGCCGACCATGTCGGCCTGTACGCGCGCAACTCGATCGAGGCGGTCGAGACGCTGATCGCGGCCTACAAGCTCCGGGCCCGGGCGGTCAACATCAACTACCGGTACGTCGAGAGCGAACTGCGGTACATGGTCACCGACGCCGACCTGGTCGCGCTGGTCTATGACCGGCAGTTCGCGCCGCTGGTCTCCGCCGTGCTCCCGGACGCGGGCAAGCTGCGCGGAGCCGTCGTGATCGACGACGGCTCGGTCCCCGGCGGCGAGGCGCCCGGAGTCCGGTACGACGCCGCGCTCGCGGGACAGTCCGCCGCCCGCGACTTCGGCCCGCGCAGCGGCGACGACGTCTACCTGCTCTACACGGGCGGGACCACCGGCTACCCCAAGGGGGTGCTCTGGCGGCAGGAGGACGTCTGGCGGACCCTGGGCGGCGGCATCGACTTCCTGACCGGCGAGCCGCTGGCCGACGAATGGGTGCAGTCGCAGAAAGGGGCGGCAGGCGCGCTGGTCAAGCTCTGCACGGCGCCGCTGATCCACGGCAACGCGCAGTGGGCCGCGCTGATGGGCTTGTTCGCCGGCGAGACGATCGTGCTGGTGCCCAAGTTCGACCCGCAGGTGATCTGGACCGCGGTACAGCAGTACAAGGTCAACGTGCTCGTCATCATCGGCGACGCGATGGCCAGGCCGCTGATCGAGGAGTACGGCGCGGGCAGCTACGACGCCTCGTCGCTGCTGGCCCTCTCGTCGAGCGCGGCCCTGTTCTCGCCAGCGGTGCGGGAAGCCTGCCTCGCGGCGCTGCCGAACGTGGTCATCACCGACGCGATCGGCTCGTCGGAGACCGGTTTCACCGGCATCAGCTTCGTCAGCGCGGGCGCGAAGAGCAGCGGCGGTCCGAGGGTGACGCCGGGGCCGAGCACGATCGTCATCGACGATCACGGCCGCCGGGTCGGACCCGGCGAGATGGGCCGGATCGCACGCGGCGGGCATGTGCCGCTTGGCTACTACAAGGACCCGGTCAAGACGGCGGCGATGTTCGTGGAGGTCGACGGGGAACGGTACGTCGTGCCTGGCGACTTCGCCAGGGTCGAACCGGACGGCACGATCACGCTGCTCGGCCGCGGCAACGTGTGCGTGAACACGGGCGGGGAGAAGGTCTTCCCCGAGGAGGTCGAGGGCGCGATCAAGGAGCACCCGGACGTCTTCGACACGCTCGTGATCGGCATACCCGACGAGCGCCTCGGCCAGAGCGTCGCCGCGATCGTGCAGCCGAGGGAGGGCGTCAGCCTGGACCTGGCCGACCTGGAGGCGGTCGTGCGCCAGCACATCGCCGGCTACAAGGTGCCTCGCACGGTGTGGCTGACCGACCACATCGGCCGGACGCCAAGCGGCAAGGCCGACTACACCTGGGCCCGCAGGTTCGCCGACGCCAAGACCGGGACTGCCGCCGCCGCCGAGGCGGCCCCGGTGCAGGCAGGCGGCTGAGCCATGCCGCTGCGAACGCCGCTCTGCGACCGGCTCGGCATCGAGTACCCGATCGTCGGCTTCACGCCGTCCGAGCACGTCGCCGCGGCGATCAGCCGGGCCGGCGGCCTCGGCGTGCTCGGCTGCGTCCGCTACAACGAAGCCGACGAACTCGAGTCCGCGCTGACCTGGATGGACGCCAACACCGACGGCCGTCCCTACGGCGTCGACGTCGTCATGCCGGCCAAGATCCCGGCCGAGGGCAGCCAGGTCGACCTGGGCGAGCTGATCCCGGCCGGCCACCGGGACTTCGTCGACCAGACCCTGCTGCGGCTTGGCGTGCCGCCGCTGGCCGCCGACGAGGAGAAGCGGGACGGGGTGCTTGGCTGGCTGCACTCGATCGCGCGCGCCCACGTCGAAGTCGCGCTCGCGCACCCGGTCGCCCTGATCGCCAACGCGCTCGGCTCGCCGCCCGACGACGTGATCGCGGCCGCGCACGACCACGGGATGGTGGTCGCCGCGCTGGCGGGCAAGGCCGAGCACGCGGCCAGGCACGTGGCCCGCGGCGTCGACATCGTGGTCGCGCAGGGCTACGAGGCCGGCGGGCACACCGGCGAGATCGCCAGCATGGTGCTGGTGCCCGAGGTCGTCGACGCGGTCGGCGGCAGCGTGCCCGTGCTCGCCGCCGGCGGCATCGGCTCGGGGCGGCAGATCGTCGCCGCGCTGGCCCTCGGCGCGGCCGGGGTGTGGATGGGGTCGTACTGGCTGACCACGCAGGAGTACACGCTCGGCACGGGCAACGGCCTGCGGGACGCGCTGCTCGCGGCCACGTCGTCGGACACCGTCCGGTCGCGGATCTACAGCGGCAAGCCAGCCAGGCTGCTGAAGAACGAGTGGACCAGGGCCTGGGAGGAACCGGGTGCCCCCGAGCCGCTTCCGATGCCACTGCAGAACCTGCTGGTCAGCGAGGCGCACCAGCGGCTGATGGAATCGGGAAACCCGGCCGTGGTGCCGATGCCGGTCGGTCAGATCGTCGGCCGGATGAACACCGTCCGGCCCGTCGCCGAGGTGATGGCCGGCCTGCTGGCCGAAGCCGGCGAGGCGATGCACCGGCTGAGCAAGCTCGGCTGAATAGATCCGCTGGCCTGACCGGGGTTATCGTGTTCGGAACGGCCTGATCGTCGCGGCGATGCCGGCCAGGCATCCCGGATCGGGGCCGAAATGGGCCACGACGCTGAGCTGCTCGCGCAGGTGCAGGACCGGCATCCGCTGTCGCCAGCCCGCAGCCAGCGGCCGGACCTCGCTGTACGCGTCGAAGAAAGCGTCCGGAGCCGCGAACTGCGCGGTGCAGTACATCATCGAGATGTCCGTCTCGGCCCACATCCAGCAGACCGCGGGGTCGGCGAAGGCGGGCTCGCCGTCTGCGGACAGGGTGTTGCCGCGCCACAGGTCGCCGTGCGTGAGCACCGGCGGGCTGGCCGGGATCAGCTCGGGCAGCCGGTCGCAGAGCCGTTCCAGCGCCCGCCGGTCGGCCGGCTCGAGCGCCGCCTCGACCTGCGGCTCGCCCAGGTAGCGCAGGATCCGGCGGGCGGCGAAGAACTCGTGCCCGTCCCCGCGCCACGCGTTGCGCTGCGGCAGCAGGCCCAGCCAGCCATCCGACGGCCAGCCGAACCGCTGGCCGCCGAGCCCGTGCAAAGCGGCGATGGCCCGGCCAGCGGCGGCCCAGTAATCCGGCGCCGGTCCGGGCGGGCACGGGTCGAGCGCCTCGAGCACGAGCCAGCGCGGGCCGGCGCTGAGCACGGCCGGGGTGCGCACCCGCTGGCTGAGCGCGGCCAGGCCGTCGGCCTCGGCGGTGAACATGCCGTCCGGTGCCGCCGCCGAGGTCTTCAGCACCAGCGATGAGCCGTCGTTCAGCCGTACCCGCCAGACGCTGCTGATCGCGCCGCCGGCCAGCGGGCTGACTGCGGCAACGTCGCCTGTCTCGGCGATTCCCGCTTCGGCCAGCAGGTCACGCGGGTCGGTCGGGTCGGTCAGCAGTGGAACTCGGTCAGGGTCGCGCTGCCGGTCGTCCCGACCGCCCAGAAGCCGCCGCCCCCTGGCAGGGCGCTGACGCCGAACAGCCAGTCGTCTCCGGTGCCCGGACTTGGACTGGCCACCGTCGTCCACGACGTGCCGATGACGCCGGCGGCGACGGTACGAACAGACCTGGGTGTCATCTGGGCCTCCCCGAATTATGTTAGGGCGCCATCACGGGCAATGTCGGATCTGCCATACTCCCCGGGGTGGAATCAACGCGGCGCGGTTTCCTCTCCTCGGCCGGCCTGACCGGCCTCGGCGCGACCACGGCGGCGGCTGGCGTCCTGCTGACCGGCGCTGACCAGGCCCAGGCGGCCCCGGCAGCCCAGGCCGGGAACTCGGTGGCCTTCCACGGCGCGCACCAGGCGGGAATCGCCACTCCGGCTCAGGAGCATCTGCAGTTTGCCGCGCTTGACATGGTCAGCGAGTCGCGTGCCGACCTGCGCGACCTGCTGCGGACATGGTCCAGGGCGGCGGCCCTGATGGCCATCGGCAGTGTCATCGGCCCGGTCGAGACCGGATCCAAGCCCGCTGTCGATACCGGCGAGGCTCTCGGGCTGCGCGCCGCCAGCCTGACCATGACCTTCGGGTTCGGTCCCTCGCTGTTCGGCAGCGGCGGTAACAGGTTCGGCCTGGCCGGGCAGCGGCCGGCTCCGCTGGTCAACCTGCCCGCCTTCCGTAACGACGCGCTCAAGGCGTCGATCAGCGGCGGCGATCTCGGCGTGCAGGTCTGCGCCAGCGATCCGCAGGTGGCGTTCCACGCCGTGCACGAGCTGATCAGGCTGGCGAGTCCGGTCGCCAGGCCGCGCTGGCTGCTGGCCGGGTTCGGCCGGACCGGCAACAGCCGCACTCAGTCCATGCCGAGGAACCTGATGGGGTTCTTCGACGGCACCGAGAACATCATGGTCGAGGACGCCTCGGCGCTGAAGAAGTCCGTCTGGGCCGCCGGGCCCGTCTCGCCGGCCTGGATGCACGGCGGCTCCTACCTGGTGGCGCGGCGGATCGAGATCGAGCTCGGGACGTGGGACGGGACCGCCGTCAGCGACCAGGAGACCACGATCGGCCGGCGGAAGTCGACCGGCAACGTGCTGGGCAGCATTCCGCTGCACGCGCACATCCTGCTGGCATCGCCCGGCGCGAACAACGGCGCGAAGCTCCTCCGGCGCGGATACTCCTACCTCGACGGGATCGACCGGGCGCTCGGCGCTCCGGCCGCCGGGCTGATGTTCCTGTGCTACCAGCGCGACCCGCGCAGCCAGTTCATCCCGATCCAGCGCCAGCTCGCGGCCAGGGACTCGCTGAACAAGTTCATCCGGCACATCGGCAGCGCCGTCTTCGCCTGCCCGCCAGGCGCCAGCGCGGGCGGGTACGTCGGCGAGGCCCTGCTGGGCTGACGCCCGCCCGGCCGGGGCTTACCAGCGCAAGGTCGGCAGTCCGATCGAGTCGATCCGGGCCAGGGCGTAGGCGGCGACCCGGCGTCCCACCTCGACGCCGGTCTCGTCCGACGAGCGGAAGTGGATCCCGCCCCACACCCGGGCGTCCACGTTCTCCTGGGTGATCTGCGGCCAGGTTTCATAGGTGTGCGTCACGCCGGGTGCGAACGGGCTGGTCGCGCTGACCGGCTGGGCCGCCTTCCGGCCGAGGAACCTGGTCAGCACGACCTCGGCCGCTCCGGCGTAGCCGCAGTGCCCGCTCGGGTACTCCGGATGCCTCGGTGTCGGGAACACCGTCTGCCAGCTCGGGTCGGGGTTGACGCTGCCGGTCTGGATGGCGGTCACGGGACGCCAGAAGACGTAGCCGTACTTGGCGTCGTAGATGGCGATCTGGGCGTCGGTGGTGACCACATGGAACGCGGCGACCAGGGCGACCTGCCTGCGGAGCGACAGCGCGCTCGCCGCGACGGCCGCGCGGAGCACCTGGACGTAGATGACGTTGGAGGGCGGCTCCCAGAACAGCGCGGTATTGGTCTGGTCGGCCGTCCGGATCGTGCTGGTGGCACCGCCGACGGCATGCACCTCGGCGAGGGATTCCAGGTACGTGGCTGAGGTCAGGGCGGGCGGCGGTCCTGGCCGGAACTGGCTGTCGCTGACCAGCAGGAACGGGCGTGCCTGGCCCTCGCCGGCCCGGATGGCCGGGCCGAAGGTGGGCGGCGTGGGCTGCCACACCCCCGGGGCCGCGGCCGGCGGCGTCCACGGCACGTCGACCGAGGCGGTGTCGAGGCCGTCGCCGGTCCGCTGCGCGATCACCGCAGCCGCCTGGTACTGGCCCTCTTCGACGCCGCGGTTCTTGGCCGGCCCGGCCGGGATCGCGTCCAGGCTGGCGGCCAGGGCCGCGTCGAGCTGCGCCTGCTGCGCGGGGACGAGCGAGGCCAGCACGTCGTGCAGGGCCGTGACGAAGGCCGCGGCCGTGAAGTCCTCGCCCCGGTCACGGCGGATCGCGCGGGCGGCGGCGAGCCAGCTGATCGCCCAGGCGCGGCTCTGGGTGACCGGCTCGGCGTAGGCCGCCGCGGTGACCGCCTGGTTGGTGACGTCATACCACTGAAGCACTAGCGCGGACGCCGGACTGGCGGCCGCGGAGCGGACGGCGGCCAGCCTGCCCGAGCTGGCATGGGCGGCGGGAGCGCTGACGACAGGGGCTGCGGCAGCAAGCGCGGTCGCGGTCAGGAACCCGCGCCTCGACGTCGGGAACAGGGCTTTCGGCATGGCTGGATCCTTCCGGGACGGCGTCGTCTGAGTATTATCTATTAAATCGACTGATTAAGTCGAGATAACCCGGTCAATATTCCGGACCGCCAGGGCAGCAGTGATCAGCGCTGTCGTTCTAGCCGGGGAAGGCGGTAAGCAGCCGCCAGGTCGCGCCGGCGTCGCTGGTGCCGTAGAGGTAGCTCACGCCAGATTCCTGCGGCCCGGCGAACAGGACCCAGGCCCGCCGCGCGTCGAGCGCCGTCGTGGACAGCCACTGGCCGGCCGGCGGGAAGCGCGTCACCGGCGTCCGCCCGCCCATGGCGAGCCAGCGGCCGGACCAGCTACCGCCCGCGTTGCTGGTCGAGCCGAGGCCGATCCCCGAGCCGTACACGTCGGCCAGCGTGTACCAGGCCGCCTGCGCTGACGCCACCGACAGCGGCAGCAGAACCGTGAACCGGTGGCCGGTGGGGGCCACGGCCGGGCCGCCGGGCTGGCTGGGCACGCCGGGCCGCCTGACCAGGCCGGCGCTCGGGGTGCGCAGCACGTCACGCCAGGTCCGGCCGAGATCCGTGCTGCGAAGCAGACCGAGGCCGGCCCCAGGTTGCTGATGACGCCGCCGCCGGAGCCGATCGACCAGCCCGCCGGGAGCCGCAGCGGCTGCCAGCGCTCGCCGCCGTCGTGCGTCACGACCAGGGTGTCCTGCCCGGTGTCTGCGACGCCGTCCGCCGACGTCCAGAAGTTGACCTCGGTCACCGGTCCGGCCAGCGGCTGGTACAGGGGCTGCCAGCTGGTACCGCCGTCGGTGCTGCGCAGCAGCTGGCCGCCGGCCACGGCGAGCCAGACCCGGTCCGTGACCACGTCGACCTGGCGTACCGGCGCTGGCACGCTCAGCCTGGTGACCCAGGTCCGGCCGCCGTCGGCCGAGGTCTCCAGCCCGGCCGCCCCGGCGGCGACCGCGAGCCGCGGGCTCACCACCTGGACGGTCGCGATGGCCGGCCCGACGGACCCGGGCTCGGTGCCCGCAACCTGCCCTGCTCGGTGCCCGCCCCGAGCAGCCAGCCGTGCCGGGCGCCGGCGAAGGTGATCTGGTCGTCAGGGGTGAACCGGCCGGACATCCGGACGTCGCCGGGGAGCGGACGGCTGTGCCACCAGCGCCGGCCGCCGTCACTCGTCCCGAAGACGGTGGTGATCTCCGGTTTGCCGGTGCGGCGGTGGGCCTGCACCGCCCACGCGCGGTCGGGGCCGAGGAAGTAACTGGCCACCAGGCCCGCGTTGGTGCCCTGCGAGGGGAGCGCGACCCGCCACTGCCGCCCGGCGTCCGCGCTGCGCAGCACGGCCGCCTCGCCGTTGCCCGGCTGCAACGACCAGACGACCCCGCCGGGCGTCGCGAGCATGGCGGCCGCTCCTGGCCGGGCCGACGCCGACAGGCCGGCGGTGCCGCCGCAGGCCGATCCCGCCAGTGCGACGGCTAGCGGGCCGGCCACGAGCCAGCTTCGGCGCGCGCTCGTCCGGTGCCTGTTCATCTCACCCCAGCCGCTTGACCTGGATGGTAGGGAGGCGTACTCAGATAATGCCAGAAACGGCGGCATCCGCCGATCCCGACCGGGATGCGCTGACCGCCGCCGAGCGGGAAGATAGGGCCGGGACTGGCCGGCTAGGGGGATACGTTGAGCGACGATTTCTCCGGGGCGGCCGGAGGCGGGCTGGCCGGATTCGCCGCTGGCTCGCGGGTGGCCGGTTACCTGCTGGAGGAGCGGATCGGCTCCGGCGGGATGGCGGTAGTCTTCCGGGCCGTCGACGATCGGCTCGGCCGGCGCGTGGCGCTGAAGGTCCTGTCGCCGGTCCTGGCCTCCGACGAGGCCTTCAGGACGCGCTTCATCCGCGAATCGAGGGCCGCGGCGGCGGTCGACGACCCGCACATCATCCCGGTCTACGAGGCGGGCGATACCGGCGGCGTCCTGTTCATCGCCATGCGGTTCGTACCAGGCGGTGACGTCGGCCAGCTGGTCGATCGCGACGGCCGCCTCCCGGCCGCCAGGGCGACCGCGATCATCTCGGCCGTCGCGTCGGCGCTCGACTCCGCGCACGCCGCCGGGCTCGTGCACCGCGACGTCAAGCCGGCGAACATGCTGGTTGACGTCCGCCCGGGCCGGGCGGACCACGTGTACCTGTCGGATTTCGGCCTGAGCAAGCCGACCATGTCCTCGCTCGACCTGACGGGCTCCGGCATCTTCATCGGCACGCTGAGCTACGCCTCCCCGGAGCAGATCGAGGGCCGTGCCGTCGACGCGCGCGCCGACCAGTACTCGCTGGCCTGCGCGGCGTTCGAGCTGCTCTCGGGCTCCCCGCCGTTCGTCAGGACGCAGCCGGCGGCCATGATCTGGGCCCACGTATCTGACCCGCCGCCGGCCCTGTCGTCGCTCGTGCCCGGGCTCGGGCAGGCAGCCGACGCCGTTTTGGCCAGGGCGCTGGCCAAGGAGCCAAGGAACCGGTTCGCGAGCTGCGGTGAGTTCTCCGCTGCGCTCAGCGCCGCGCTGGAGCGGCCGGTCCAGGCGCCCGCCGTTATGGAGCCCGCGGCTGTGTCACCCGCCG
>JADGPC010000126.1 GCA_017882645.1 Streptosporangiales bacterium
AGCTCGCCGAGGCGGTAGCCGGGCTGCGGCCTGGCACGCCCGACAACGCGCCCGTGCTCGGCCCCTCCCGGCTGCCTGGCCTGGTCCTGGCCACCGGGCATTTCCGCGGCGGCGTCCTGCTCGCGCCCGTCACCGCGGACCTGATCGCCGACTACCTGGTGACCGGAATCGTGAGCCGGGCCGCGGCACCATTCAGCGCGCAGCGCTTCGGACGGCAGGAACCCGCATGGAGATAGTGATCAATAGCACGGCCCATCTGGTACCGGACGACATGTCACTGGAACGAGCCGTTGCGCTGATATCTACCGCTGCCACCGGAATAGCCGCGGCCGTCAACGGCGAGGTTGTGCGCCGGTCGTCCTGGGCGTCGACCCGCCTGGCAGCCGGCGACAAGGTCGAGGTACTTACCGCGGTTCAGGGAGGCTGACGTGACGGACTGGCTGGTCGACGATCCGCTCGTGCTCGGCGGGCAGAAGTTCGCCTCGCGCCTGATCATGGGGACCGGCGGCGCGCCGAGCCTGGACGTGCTCGGCCGTGCGCTGACCGCGTCCGGCACCGAGCTGACTACGGTCGCGATGCGCCGGGTCGACCCCGCCTCGCCGGGTTCCGTGCTCGACGTCCTCGCCGAGCGGGGCATCAGGCTGCTGCCGAACACGGCGGGCTGCTTCACCGCCGCCGAGGCCGTCAGGACCGCCAGGCTGGCGGCCGAGGCGCTCGGCACGACCTGGGTCAAGCTCGAGGTGATCGCGGACGAGGTCATGCTGCTGCCTGACCCGGTCGAGCTGCTGGACGCCGCCGAGCAGCTGGTCGCCGACGGGTTCACCGTGCTGCCGTACACCAGCGACGACCCCGTGCTCGCCCGGCGGCTCGAGCAGGCCGGCTGCGCGGCGGTGATGCCGCTCGGCGCCCCGATCGGGTCCGGCCTCGGCATCCGCAACCCGCACAACATCGAGCTGATGGTGCAGGCCGCGTCGGTGCCGGTGATCCTCGACGCCGGGATCGGCACGGCCAGCGACGCCGCGCTGGCGATGGAGCTCGGCTGCTCGGCGGTGCTGCTCGCGACCGCGGTGACCAGGGCCCGTGATCCGGAGCTGATGGCGGCGGCGATGCGGTCGGCGGTGCTCGCCGGGCGGCTGGCATACCGGGCGGGGAGGATACCGCAGCGTCGTTACGCGGTCGCTTCTTCCCCGCCCGTGACCGGGTAGTTGGCCAAACCGTAACCGGCTCGGACGGGCAAGGCTGCCCCTACACTGTTGCCGATGGATACCGCCCTTTCGCCACCCGTGGGCCAGCTGCTCGGCGGCCGGTACCACGTTGACTCGCGCATCGCGCGCGGTGGCATGGCGACCGTGTATCTCGGCACGGACACGAGGCTGGACCGCGTGGTCGCGCTCAAGATCGCGCACCCCGACCTGTCGGACGACGCCGAGTTCGTGCGCCGGTTCATCGGCGAGGCGCGGTCGGCGGCGAGACTATCGAGCCCCAACGTGGTCGCCATCTTCGACCAGGGGTCGGACAAGCGACTGCACTACATCGCGATGGAGTACGTTCCCGGTCGCACGCTGCGTCAGCTGCTGAACGAGCGCGGCAGGCTCGGCGCCCGCGAGGCGCTGGAGATCATGAGCGGCGTGCTCACCGGACTGGCGGCCGCGCACGAGGCTGGCTTCGCGCATCGCGATGTCAAGCCGGAGAACGTGCTGCTGACGACCTCCGGCGCGGTCAAGGTCGCCGACTTCGGGCTGGCCAGATCGGTCGCCGGGGCGGTGCAGACCAAGGGCGGCATGATCATCGGGACCGCGGCCTACCTGGCACCTGAGCAGGTGTCCGGCGGGACCTCCGACGCGCGCACCGACGTGTACGCAGCGGGCGTGATGCTGTTCGAGTTGCTCACCGGCGCGCAGCCGCACACCGGCGAGAACCCGCTCGCGGTGGCCTACAAGCACGTCAACGAGGTCGTGCCCGCCCCGTCGAGCATCCTGCCCGGGCTGTCCACCGCCGTCGACGCCCTGGTCGCCATGGCCACCAGCCGGGATCCTGACCTGCGGCCGGCCAACGCCGCCCAGTTCCTGCGGGCAATCACCGAAGTCAGGGACGGCCAGGCATTCCCGGGCACGGCGCCCTACCAGGCTCCGGGCGACTACGGCCAGGGGTCCGGGGCGCACCGCGGGCCGGCCTTCTACCCCGGCTCGGGTCCGCAGCCTGGCCTGCCGTATCACGGGTCAGGGCCGCAGCCAGGCCTGCCCTATCAGGGGTCGGGCCCGCAGCCAGGGCTGCCCTACCGGGGGTCGGGGCCGCAGCCGGGCTTGCCTGACCACCTGCCGGCGCGTGCTGGCTCCGGCCAGCACCGGGCACCGGAGGCCGGCTCCGGCTCGCATCCCTACGGGGCCCAGCAGTCCGGCCTGCTGGCCGGCCCGGCCGGGCCCGGCGGCCAGGACGACCCGGACCCGATGAACGGATCGGTCCGCGCGATCGGCCCGTTCCGGCTCGACGACGCGCCCGACGCGACCCGCAGCCTGCCGCCGCTGGACTTCGAGGAGCCGGACAGCTACTCGTCCCCGCTGCCCTGGGACGCCCAGCCCGGAGCGGTCGGCGCGTCGGCGCTTCCTTCGCTCAGCCCGCAGACCTCCGACCTGCTGCCCGCGCCGCTCGCCGACTCGATGGTCAACCACACGCTGGTCGTGTCGGACGCCGGCCTGCCCGCCGTCTACAGCGACCTGCCCGCCGTCCGGAACGACCGCCCGTTCGACGCTGACCGTTACCACGGCCGCCGGTCCTCAGTTCAGCCTCGCGAGCCCTGGGTGCAGCGGTACCTGTTCAGCCACCGGCTGATCTACCTCTCAGCCGGGCTGGCCGTGGTCCTGGTGATCGCACTGGCCGGGTGGTGGTTCAGTTCGGGCCGGTACCAGCAGGTCCCGGCGGTGGGCGGCATGTCCTGGCAGACCGCCAGTACCGTGCTGAAGAACCAGGGCCTGCAGTTCAAGCTAGGCAAGAAGAAGCACAACGCGCTGCCGAAGGGTGACGTCATCAAGACGCTGCCCGCTCGCGGCAGCAGGGTGCCCGGCGGGTCGTCGGTGACCCTGATCGTGTCGCTCGGACCGGTCATGCGCATGGTCCCGAACGTGAGCGGCCAGACCGAGGCGGCCGCGAAGGCCTACCTGGTGCAGCACCACCTCAAGCCAGGTCAGGACAAGCCAGAGGTCTCCAGCTCAGTTCCGGCCGGGGACGTGATCGGGACGATCCCGCGCGCTTTCTCGATGATCCCGCAGAACCAGCGGGTCAGGCTGGTCGTGAGCGAGGGACCAGGACTGCCCAGCTTCGTCGGCATGCAGGTGTCGGACGCCCAGGCGGCGGCCGCGGCCGGCGGCTACACGATCAATGCCGTCGCGAACGCCAAGGGCAGCGAGGCCGCCAACACGATCACCAGCCAGTCGCCGTCGCCGAACACCCCGATCACGGCCGGCGAGGTGGTCACGGTCCACTTCTCGCCCGGACCGCCGGCGGTGCCCGTTCCTGACGTCCAGGGGATGCCGGTCGCGGAGGCTATCCACACGCTGCAGGGGGCCGGTTTCAGGATCGCGGTCACTCATTCTGGCCCCGGCGGGACGGTCGGCAGTTACTCGCCGACCGGTAACCAGCCGAAGGGCACCGTGATCACGCTGACCATCGGAATCTTCAGCGGCCTGTAAACCGCAATCCAGGGACAACGCTGAACCCTTGCTGCCTGGCGCTATAGCAGCAAGGGGGTCAGCGCCGCTGTTTGCTTGCCCCGCGCCGCGGGGTGGTCAGAGGTCGGGGCCCTCGCCAGGGAGTTCCTGGTAGGAGTACCGCTGCTCGCGCCAGGGGTCAGCGTCGTTGTGGTATCCGCGCTCTTCCCAGAATCCGCGCCGGTCGCTGATCATGTACTCGATCGCGCGCACCCACTTGACGTTCTTCCAGCCGTACCGCGACGGCACGACGAGCCTGACCGGGTAACCCTGCTCCGGCGTCAGTTCGTTCCCTTCGCGGTGGGTAGCGAGAATCGTCTCGGGGGCCGCGAACACCTCGAGCGGAAGGTTGGCGCCGTAGCCGAAGTCCGCCCACACCATCACGTGCGTCGCTGCCGCGGCCGGCGGCACGGCGCGCAGGATCTCGCCGGCCGGCACGCCCAGCCAGGTGAGCCCGAGAACAGTGAATTTCGTCACGCAGTGGAAGTCCGCGATGATCTCGGTTCTGGGCAGTGACCTGAAGCCGTCCCAGGTCCACCGGCGTTCCCGGCCAGCCTCAGTCGCTCCGTACACGCGCAGGTCCCAGGTCTGCGGATTGAACGCAGGCACCGGCCCGTAATGCAGCACCGGCATGCTCGCCTGGACGTACTGACCCGGCGGGAGCCTCGGCTGACCAGATCCTGGCCCGGCTTCCGGCTGGCCAGTGCCCGGCTGGCCAGCGCCCGGCTGGCCCGTGCCCGGCTCCTCGCCAGCCTCCCTCGGCGCGGGAACGCTGGCCGGGCCCGTCGCGCTGTCGGCGTCGTCATCCGGCCCGAGGCCACGGATGCCGACACCACCGCCGTCTGCGCGGAACCCGCGCGCATCGGCGCCCGGCTGCCTCATAACCCGGCTGACCTGTCCCTTTCTGCTCGAGCGGTCGGCGCACACTTTACCGGCCGCGCCGGTTCCGACCAGCGGAGCCATCTTGCCACCCGGTCATGTCACCCCGGTCAGCGACCGGGCAACGGACGCTACCCGGAGTGCGCTAAGCTACCCAACGTGCATCGCGCGTATGACTTTTTTTATGGCTTCTCACCGGCACCGGGGAGGAAGTCCGCTAGATGATGCGCTGACGCAGCACGCGGTATGAAATCCAAGCCCCCGGCCGGATGGCCGGGGGCTTTTTCGTCGTTACTGAGGGGCAAGGAGGACAAGATGGTGATCGTGATGGCTCCCGAGGTCACTCAGGGAGATATTGACTCTGTCGTCGACCTGGTCAGGGCTGCGGGCGGTGAGGCTTTCGTCAGCCGCGGCGTCTCCAGGACGATCATCGGGCTGGTCGGGGACGTCGACCACTTCGGTGCGCTGAACCTGCGCAGCCGCAGCGGCGTGAGCGATGTCATCCGGGTGTCGGTTCCCTACAAGCTGGTCAGCCGCGAGCATCACAGCGAGCGGTCGGTTATCTCGGTGGCAGGTGTCCCGATCGGGCCGTCGACTACGACGCTCATAGCCGGGCCGTGCAGCGTGGAAACGCCGGAGCAGACGCTGGCCGCGGCCTTGATGGCCAGGCAGGCAGGTGCCTGCCTGCTCCGCGGAGGTGCGTTCAAGCCCCGGTCATCGCCGTACGCCTTCCAGGGCCTCGGCGAGGCGGGCCTGAAGATCCTGGCCGAGGTCCGGGCTGAGGTGGGGCTGCCTATCGTGACCGAGGTAGTGGATCCGGCGAGCGTCGACCTGGTCTGCGCGCACGCCGACATGCTCCAGGTCGGCACCCGCAACATGCAGAACTTCGCGTTGCTGCAGGCGGTCGGCTCGGCCGGCAAGCCGGTCATGCTCAAGCGCGGCATGAACGCCACGATCGAGGAGTGGCTGATGGCAGCGGAATACATTGCCCAGCGCGGGAACCTCGACATCGTGCTCTGCGAGCGCGGCATCCGCACGTTCGAGACCGCAACCCGCAACACGCTCGACATCAGCGCGGTCCCTATCGCCCAGCGGCTGTCCCATCTGCCGGTGATCGTCGACCCGTCGCACTCGGGTGGCCGGCGAGACCTCGTTCTGCCGCTGACCAGGGCCGCGATCGCCGTCGGTGCCGACGGTGTCATCATCGACGTGCACCCCGAGCCAGCCAAGGCGCTGTGCGACGGTGACCAGGCACTCGCCGATGACGACATCCGCGAGCTGGCCGAGGTGATGCAGTCGATGCCCGCCATGCTCGGCCGGACCCTCGCCCTTCCCCCGCAGCCGCAGGCCGCCGCCGGTCCCCTGACCCCCGCCTCCCTGTGACGCCGCAGTCTTCCTCGCGGTTTTCATGATCGTGGCGAGTTGCCGGGCCAGAACGCGGTCAACTCGCCACGATCATGACAGTTATCGAGTCTATGGCCTCCCTGGCACCGCCTCGCTGTGCGGCGCTGGCGCGGTTAACCAGCAGGCTGGCACCAAGGCGGCGATCTGGGCCTACGGCCGGACCGGGTAAGCGAGCGCGAGCCGGGACGCCAGGAATCAGCCGGGCCGACAGGAATCAGCCGGGCCGGTACTCCTGAGCGGAGGCGGCGAGTTCCTCGGCGAGTTCGTCCGCATCGAGCCTGGCCTCGATCTTGCGCAGGTCGGCGACCCTGGCCCGGGTCTCAACCTGCCTGGGCATCAGCAGCGAGCAGCAGTCCTGGTCCGGCAACTCGGACAGCTCCAGCGTGCTGATCCGCCGCGCCTCCGCAATGATCTCGGTCTTGTCCATGCCGATCAGCGGCCGCAGGATCGGCAGCCGCACGGCATCGTCGAGCGCCATGATATTTGTCAGCGTCTGGCTGGCGACCTGGCCAAGGGAATCGCCGGTCACCAGCGCCGTGGCCCGGGCGCGGCGGGCCATCGCCTGCGCGGTCTTCAGCATCAGCCGCCGCTGCGCGACGATCTGCAGCCGGCCGGAACCTGAGGTGGCCAGCCGCTGCTGGGCCCGGCCGAACGCGATCACGTACAGCCGCGAGCCACGCTGGAACCGGTCGAGCTGGCGGACCAGCCCGTACGCCTTGTAGACCGACTCGGGCCCGGTCAGCGGCATGCCGGAAAAATGCAGGAAACTGCAGTAGAGCCCGCGCCGCATCATCCGGTAAGCGGCGACCGGAGAGTCGATGCCGCCGGACATCAGCACGAGGCCACGGCCGCTCATGCCGACCGGCAGCCCGCCCTGGCCCGCCAGTCCGTCGATGTAGACGAAGACCTCGGACTGGTCGACCTCTACGTGGACGGTGAAATCGGGCCGGCGCAGGTCGACCGGGTTGCCGTACTGCCGCTGGATCCGGCTACCGATCGCGATCGCCAGCTGCGCCGATGTCACCGGGAACCGCTTGTCGCGCCGCCTGGCGCGGACCGCGAACGAGCCTGGCCGGCCGCCGGCCAGCTCGGCCGCGGTGTCGATCGCCGCCTGCGCCTGCTTGGCGACCCGGACCGCGCGGCATACGCGGACGACGCCCATGACATCGAGCATGCGGTCGGCGATCAGGTCCGCGGCGGTCTGGGCCGCCTCGCCGTCAGCGGGCGAGTCGGCGGCGAGTGTCGGGCTGAGCACGATGACGCCGTCGCGTTGCCACAGGCGCAGCCCGATGCCCAGGTCCGCGGCCGCGAGCCGGATGTTGTTCTGGAGCAGCTTCTCGAACTGCTGCCGGTTCTTGCCTTTCAGCACGATCTCGCCGAGCTTGAGCAGCACGCACGGCTCGTGCACGCGCGCCTGCTCATGGCCGGAGAGTGAGATGGCGGGCAAGGCGGTCATGCCTAGAGTCTGACAGGTCACGGCCGAATTAGGTCCGTGCGTCGCGACTCGCCGCGTATGGCAGTGTGACAAGGTGACACCACCAGCGCGACACACCGGCATCCGCGCAGCCGAGGCCGCCGACCTCGGCGCCATCACAGCGATCGCCATGGCCACGGGCCAGGACGAGGACTGGGACGAGGTCTACCCGGCCTACGTCCGGCACCTGATGGCACACGGCACGATCCTGGTCGCCGAGCGAGACGGCGCCGTGACCGGCTTCGGGGCGACACTGCGGATCGGATCGGGCCGCCAGGCCGTCTCCATGCTCACCGACCTGTTCGTCGATCCGGCCGCGCACGGGACCGGGACGGGCCGCGCGATCCTCGGCCACCTGTGGTCGGGCGAGCCGCGGCGGATGACGTTCAGCAGCCTGCATGCGCACGCCCTGCCGCTGTACACCAGCTTCGGAGTGGACGCCTGGTGGCCGCTGCTCTACCTGCGCGGTGACGTGCGGCAGCTGCGCAGCCCAGACGGCTGGTCAGTCTGGCCGGCCGAGGCCGACCGGGTCGGGCTCGTCGAGCGCGACTGGACCGGCATCGATCGCACGGCCGAGCACCGGTTCTGGGCCGGGTGGCCGAACGGGGCGGCCGTGATCGCGAGTCTGGACGGCGAGCCGGCGGCCGCCGGGACAGTCGGCGGGGCAGGCCCCGAGTACGGCATCAGCCACCTCGCCGTGCGGCCCGATTCCGGCGACGAGGCGGCCAGGGACGCGATCATCGCCGTGCTGTCCGGCCTGGAGCCAGCCGACGGGCAGGCCCGGGTCTGCCTGCCGGCACCGCATCCCGCGGTCAGGCCGCTGCTCAGCGCGGGCTGGCGGGTCGAGGAGTTCGACCTGCACATGGCGTCCGATCTCGGCCTGATCGACCCGCGCACGTCGGCTCCCTCGCCCGCTCTCGCCTAGGACGCCTCGGCCGGGCCATGTGCGAGGCGGTGCGGGCGGTATCAGCGCAGTGATTCGGCACTCTGATCGGCACCGCAGACCAGTCGACGACACCGGTGATCGTCAGGCAAGTCGGCCGGTGGATCGAGCCGGACAGGCTCAGGTAGCCAGATCGAGCCTAGGCATCCAGATGCCCGCGCGCGACTGCGGGGGTCGCGCGCCACGCCCGGGGCGACGGCGCGCGGCCGGGACATGGCCTAGCCGGCCGCGGATCTGCTGGCCACCGGTGTGTCGCCGGCGACCCGGGCCCGGATCCCGGGCAGCACTGCCGCCAGCGCGTCAGAAAGCGCGCGCACGTCGTCCTCGGGCAGGTCGGCCAGCAGGTCAGCGATCCGCTTCGCGTTGCGCTGGCGGCGCGCGGCAAGCGCCGCCCGGCCCTCGGCGGTCAGGCTGACCAGCGCCACCCGGCCGTCGGACGGGTCGGACGTCCGCTCCACCAGGCCGCGCTGCTCCAGCCGCTGGATGAGCTGGGTCATCGACGGCTGGGACACGCCTTCCGCCGCGGCCAGCGTCGTGATCCGCTGCCCGCCGCGCCGGTCAAGGGATCCCAGCGCCGCCACCGCCGTCAGGCTGAGGTCACGGTTGTCCGACACGCCCCGGATGACGAGCGCGACCAGCTCGAGCAGGTCGGTCGCCGGCTGGCTGAGATTCATGCTGCATTTATATAATACTCTTATGTATCTTGCAAGCTAGCCCGCGCCCGGCAGCGTAGGCCGCAGGGCCCGACGGCCTAGTATCCTGGTGGCCAATGGAGTATCTGGCACTGCGCGACGGGATGTTGCAGCCGGTCAGGACGGCTGGCAACGTCCTGGAGCTACACGGGGAGCCGTTCCGTGAGCGCCCGGAGGCCAGGGGCCGTTCCGGCGCTCCGGTCGGCGTTGTCACCACGGAGTTCGTGCCGGGCAGCTGCCGGTGCTCGTGGGCCTACGTCCAGGGCAAGCTCACGCTCAAGTACTCAAGCACCGCGTGCCCGCTGCTGCGCGATCACCAGCCAGATACCGGGCGCCGCAGCTAGCGGCGGGAGCCGTCCCCGAGCCGCCCGTCGCGGTCAGCCACCACCCGAGCCCGGCACCGGCTGATGGCCTTGGTCAGCTGAACCTCCTCCTCGCAGAAGCCCGACGCCGCGTAGAACGCCCTAGCCGTCTCGTTGGCGGCCCCGGTCTGCAAGGTCAGGAAGGCATACCCGGCCTCGGCCGCCCAGGCCTCGGCGGCGTCCATCAGCGCGCTGGCGATCCCGCGGCGCTCGAGCCCGGCCCGGACGACCAGCTCGCTGACGTAGGCGTCGGCCTGCCCGCTGAAATGAGTGCTCTCCTTGACCGTGATCACGCCGACGACACCGTCCCCGTCCGCGGCGACGAAGATGACGTGCCGGGGCTGATCCGCGGCGTCCACCGAGTCCCTGACCCAGCCCTGGACCGCCGTCAGCACCGCGCCCGGGTCACGCCAGGCGGCCACTCCCTCGGTGAGCCGTGCGGCCAGCGCCATGACCTGACCGCGATCTTCGGACAGATAGGGGCGGATGCGGATCGTCTCGTCAGCTGCCATGTCGCGAGCCTGCCATACACAATGGCCGGGAAAAACACCCGCAGCTATCGTTGCCCGGCCGCCGGCTCCGGACGGCAGGCGCACTGGCCAGCCGACCGGGCTGGCGAGGCGGCCGTCTCAGGAACCCAGGACGCCGCACAGCAGCCGGTTGTCGCCGCGCTGCCAGATCGTCCCGACTTCGGCAAACCCGGCCGCCCGTAGGGCCCCGACGTGCACGGACAGCTGCCCGGATGGCGAGCCGTGATGCTCGGACTCCGGCGAGCGACGGCGCCGCTCCGCCACCAGGCCGGCGAATGCCGGATCGGCCTGAACCGCGGCCCACCAGCCGGTCCACGTCTCGGCCCGCCCGTCCGGAGCGCGCCGGCGCTCCTCGCGCTCGTTCAGCGCCCGGCCCAGCCTGACCAGGGTCGGAGCGGCCTCCTCGTCCTCGGCCAGGTGATCGCCGTTCAGCACCAGGCCGCCTGGCCGCAGGACCGTCGCCACCTCCGCGTACATCGCGGCGAGTGCGTCCGGCGGCAGCCAGTGCAGCGCGGTCGTGCTGACCGCCGCGTCTGCGGGCCGGTCCAGCCCCAGCGCCCCCGACCAGCCGGGCACACGAAGGTCCTGATCGGCGAACCGGAGTGACCCCGACGGCCTGCCGCCGGCGCCGTCCGCGGGCAGGCCGTCCGCCCAGGCAGCCTGGCCCAGGGCGAGCAGCAGCGGGTCGGCGTCGATCGCCACGACGGTAGCGGCCGGGATCTGCCCGAGCAGCCTGACCGCCAGCGACCCTGGACCGCAGCCCAGGTCGAGCACGAGCGGGTCAGGACGGCCGACGCACTCCTGTACCGCGTCGATCAGCGCGGTGAAGCGTTCTTCCCGGTCGGGCAGGAAGTCCTGCTGCTGGGCGTCCCACCGGTCGATCCAGGCCGTGGCCGCCGCCCGGGTCAGTCCTCCGCCGGCGTTGCCTGAAGCGCTCATTTCCCTGACCGTCTCCGCCATGATGTGAGCCCTCCGCATGCGTAACTGGCTACAATCACTTCGACAGTCATCAACCTAGAACGCAAAGGCGTCACTGGTCAAGTGAACTTCAGCAGTCACATGGATGCGGTAGTCGCGGTCGCCGTGCGCCTCGTCAACGCGCTGACGCCAGGGGAAGCACTTGGCCGTCCCTATTCGCCGCCGGACGGTGACGAGCTGCCGCCCGCCGTTGCCGCCGCGCTGCGAGCCGGCCGGCGGGACACCAGGCAGGTCACCCCGGACGAGGCCGCCGAGTTCGGCATGGTCGCCGGCGCGCTGCGCGCGGTCTTCGACGCGGTCGCGGCCGGCCAGCTCGACGAGGCGGCCAGCCAGGTCAACGCGCTGCTCGCGGTCACCGGGGCCAGGCCGTTGCTGGACCGGCACGACAGCGAACCCTGGCACCTGCACTTCCACGGCGCCGACGACTCGCTGGTCACGGGCTGGTCGGCCGGCTGCGCCACCGGCCTCGCCGTCGTGCTCGGCAGCGAGCTGCACGGCCGGCTGGGCGTCTGCACCGCGGAACGCTGCGACCGGGTGTACGTCGACACGTCACGGAACGGCACCAGGCGGTTCTGCTCGACCGCCTGCCAGAACCGGGTCAAGGCCGCCGCCTTCCGCGCCCGCCAGGCCTGACTGGAGGCCGCCCGACAGCAGCCCCGGGCCGACCCGGCGCCTGCCGCTGTCGAGCCGGCCGAGGGATTGCGTATCTCCTCAAACGACAGCCGCGGGTCAGGCGCCATGGCGCCGCGCGCCAGGCTCAGCCGAAGAAGACCTCGGCCTCGGCATACCGCTCCGGCGGCACCGTCTTGAGCTCCCTGATCCCGGCGGCGATCGGAACCCGCACGATGTCCGTGCCGTGCAGGGCGACCATCGTGCCGAACGCGCCGTCCGCGACCGCGCGGATCGCGTGGATGCCGAACCTGGTTGCCAGCACCCGATCGAAGGCGGTCGGCGTGCCACCGCGCTGGATGTGACCAAGCACTGCCGCGCGGGCTTCCTTGCCGGTGCGCCGCTCGATCTCCTCGGCCAGCAGCTGGCCGACGCCGCCGAGCCTGGTGTGCCCGAACGAGTCCAGCTCGGTGTCGACGACGGACGTGCTGACCGTCTTCGGGTGCGCTCCCTCGGCGACGACCACGATCGGGGCGTACCGCGTCTCGAAGCGCTTCTCGACATAGGCGCAGACTTCCTCGATGTCGAACGGCTGCTCGGGGATGAGGATCACGTTCGCGCCGCCGGCCAGGCCCGCGTGCAGCGCGATCCAGCCCGCGTGGCGGCCCATCACCTCGACGATCAGCGCCCGGTGGTGGCTCTCGGCCGTCGTGTGCAGCCGGTCGATCGCTTCCATGGCGATGTTCACGGCGGTGTCGAAGCCGAACGTGTAGTCCGTCGCGCTCAGATCGTTGTCGATCGTCTTCGGGACGCCGACCACTTTCACCCCGGCGTCGTAGAGCTTGCCCGCCACGCCGAGGGTGTCCTCGCCGCCGATCGCGATGAGCGCGTCGACGCCCAGGCTGGCCAGGTTCGCGCTGATCCGCTCCAGGCCCGACTTCCCGCCCAGGCTCGCCGACTCGGCCAGCGGATTGGTCCGCGACGAGCCCAGGATGGTGCCGCCGCGCGGCAGGATCCCGCGGACGGCCTGGACATCCAGCGGCTGCGTGTCTGCGTCGAGCGGGCCGCGCCAGCCGTCCCTGAAGCCGATGAACTCGCAGTCATGGTCAAACGTGCCGGTGCGCACGATCGCGCGGATGACCGCGTTCAGGCCCGGGCAGTCGCCGCCTCCGGTCAGAACTCCGACGCGCATCTAGGCTCCCTCCGCCATTGCTCGCCCGTAATGGGGCTCGCCCGCCAGACTAGTCCCCATGAGTGTCCTTGCGATCGACGCCGGCACTACCGGCGTCACAGCCCTGATCGTCACCCCGGACGGCCGCATCGCGGGCCTTGGTTACGCCGAGTTCAGCCAGTATTTCCCTCAGCCCGGCTGGGTCGAACAGCTTCCTGAGGAGATCTGGCAGGCGACGCTGACCGCGTGCGCGCAGGCACTCGAGGACGGCAGCCGGACCGGGGTCGGCAGGGCGGCCGGCCGGGAGGCGGGCGGGGCGGCCGCCGGGGCGGCCGGCGGGGAGGCCGGCGGGGCCGAGCCGGTCAGCTGCGTGGGGATCACCAACCAGCGCGAGACCGCGGTCGTCTGGGACTCGGCTACGCTCACCTCGCCGCACCGGGCGATCGTCTGGCAGGACCGGCGCACAGCCAGGATCTGCGCCGACCTGCGCGACGGCGGGCACGAGGACAGGGTCGCCGAGCTGACCGGTCTGCGGATCGACCCGTACTTCACCGCAACCAAGCTCACCTGGCTGTCCCGGCACGCAGACGACATCTGGGCGGGCGTGACCGACCGGTCGCTCGCCCTCGGCACCGTGGACTCGTACCTGATCGCCCGGCTGACCGGCGGCAGGCGGCACGTCACCGATGCGTCCAACGCGAGCCGGACGCTGCTGTTCGACATCGCGGCCGGGCAATGGTCGGCCGAGCTGTGCGGGCTCTTCGGGGTGCCGCCGCATGCCCTGCCGGAGGTCACCGCGTCCACCGGGGTGATCGGCCACACCGATCCCGAGGCCTTCCTCGGGCTCTCGCTGCCGATTGCCGGGGTGGCCGGCGACCAGCAGGCGGCACTGTTCGGACAGGCGTGCTTCACGCCCGG
>JADGPC010000127.1 GCA_017882645.1 Streptosporangiales bacterium
CTACGCGCTGTCCCGGTACGGCAGCAGCCGGGCCGGCTACTACAGCTACGGCGACGAGAAGTACATCGATCTCGGCCTGTTCCCGTCCCGGCAGCTGTGGCCGCTGCTCGACGACGCCCAGTCGGCCGGCCTGCGGCTGGTGCAGCGGGGCAGGCTCGGCGACGTGCCGGAGATCGGCAAGGCAGAAGCCGTCATCGACGTGACCAGCCCGCCGGCCGGCGCCGGGCTGGTGATCGCCTCGCACGTCGACGGGCTGCCCGCGGGCTGCGCGCCGGTCCGGTTCATCGGCGGCGACGGGCATGGCCTGGTCTATGCCAGCCGCACGGACATCGACCAGACCGAGGACTGCGGCAGCTGGCACATCGGGCTGGCCAGGCTCGCCCGGCCCGTTCCCGCGCAGCTTCAGCGGCTGGTGCTGGCCGGCCACCGGCTGGAGGTTCCCGGCGCCGAGCGGGCCAGGTTCCGCGACGGGTACTATCCGCGCCTGCGCCGGGCGGCGCCGGTCATCTCGTCCGACGGATCCTTCACCGCGCCGGTGATCACCGGGCCGACTCTGCTGATGCGCGCGTCGTACCTGGCCGGCCATCAGGTCGACATCAGCTGGGAGTGGGCCTACCAGGTTGGCGATTCGCGGCTGCAGCGGCCGGCCGACCAGGACGCCGGATCCGCCGCGAGCCGGGACCGCGATGCACTTGGCTACTGCGACCTGGCCGCGGAGCGGGCGATCATCGCCGGACTCGACGGGCCGCTGCTGAGCCTCGGCCTGGTCCGTCCCGGCCAGGACGGGCCAGCCCTGGTGCCCGGTATCAGGCTCGGCGGCATCGATACCATGCGGTTCAGCACCGAAGTGCTGCCGCTGCTCGCGGGCCAGCCCGGCGTGGTGGTCGAGCTCAGCGGAGAGGTGGCGGACTACCGCGAGGCCAGCGACTCGCTGCGGATCGGCGTGTCGGCCGGCGCGATCGACGGCGACGCTGACTGGTTCGACCTGGGCATCACGATCACCGTCGACGGGCGCGCCGTGCCGTTCAGCGACGTGTTCGTCGCGCTGAGCCTGGGCGAGCCGTACCTGCTGCTGCCCGACGGCGCCTATTTCGCGCTGGACAAGCCGGAGCTTCAGGCCCTGAGCCGGCTGATCGGCGAGGCCCGGGCCCTGCGGGACGGGCCAGACGGCGATCTGCGGATCAGCCGGTTCCAGGCCGGGTTGTGGGACGAGCTGACCGAGCTCGGCGTGGTCGCCAGCCAGGCGGCGGCCTGGCGGGACCAGGTCGCCGGCCTGCTGTCGGTCGGCTCCGTCGAGCCGCGGCAGCCGCCCGCCATGCTGCACGCGCAGCTGCGCCCGTACCAGCTGGACGGGTACAGCTGGCTGGCCTTCCTGTGGGAGCACCAGCTCGGCGGCATCCTGGCCGATGACATGGGCCTCGGCAAGACGCTGCAGTCGCTCGCGCTGATCTGCCATGCCAGGCAGGAAGATCCGGCCGGCCCGCCCTTCCTCATCGTCGCCCCGACCAGCGTGGTGCCGAACTGGGCGGCGGAGGCGGCGCGGTTCGCGCCCGGCCTGAAGGTGGCGGCCGTGCAGGAGACCGACGCCCGGCGCGGTCAGCCGCTGCGGGATCTCATCGGCGGCGCCGACGCGGTCGTGACCTCGTACGCGCTGCTGCGGATCGACATCGCGAGCTACGCGGCGACCGGATGGTCGGGACTGATCCTGGACGAGGCGCAGTTCGCCAAGAACCACCAGTCGAAGGTCTACCAGTGCGCGCGCCGGCTGCCGGCCAGGTTCAAGCTCGCGATCACCGGCACGCCGATGGAGAACAACCTGATGGAGCTGTGGGCGCTGCTGTCCATCACGGCGCCTGGCCTGTTCCCCAGCCCTGACCGGTTCAGGGACTATTACGCCCGGCCGATCGAGAAGTCTGGCCAGCCGGAGCTGGTCAGCCAGCTGCGCAGGCGGATCAGGCCGCTGGTCATGCGCCGCACCAAGGAACAGGTGGCCAGCGACCTGCCGGCGAAGCAGGAGCAGGTACTCGAGGTCGACCTGCATCCGCGGCATCGCAGGCTCTACCAGACGCACCTGCAGCGGGAGCGGCAGAAGGTGCTCGGCCTGATCGATGACATGAACGCCAACCGGTTCACGATCTTCCGCTCGCTGACGCTACTGCGCCAGCTCAGCCTGCACGCCGGGCTGGTCGACGAGGCGTACCGCGATGTCCCGAGCAGCAAGATCGACGTGCTGACCGAGCAGCTGCTCGATGTCGTCGGCGGCGGCCACCGTGCTCTGGTCTTCAGTCAGTTCACCGGCTTCCTCGCCCTCGTGCGCGAGGAACTCGATTCCCGCGGCATCGCGTACTGCTATCTTGACGGCTCGACCCGCAACCGGGCCGCGGTCCTCGAGCGGTTCGGTGCCGGCCACGTGCCGGTGTTTCTGATCAGCCTGAAGGCCGGCGGCTTCGGGCTTAACCTGACCGAGGCCGACTACTGCTTCCTGCTCGACCCGTGGTGGAACCCGGCGACCGAGGCCCAGGCGGTGGACCGGACGCACCGGATCGGTCAGACCAGGAACGTCATGGTGTACCGGCTGATCGCCAGGGACACCATCGAGGAGAAGGTGATGGCCCTGAAGGCGCGGAAGGCCGAGCTGTTCGCCAGCGTCCTCGACGAAGGGAATGTCTTCGGGACCGGTCTGGACGCCGAGGACATCCGCGGCCTCTTCGACTAGCCGGCGGCGGGCGTAGCGCGGGCGAGCAGGACTGCGGGGTCGATCGTGCCAGGCAGCTCCCGGCGGGCCGCCATCGTGTTGACCGTCTGGCGCAGCAGCTCGTTGACCGGCGCAGGGACACCGTGCAGCCTGCCCAGCAGCACGATCTCGCCGTTCAGATAGTCGGCCTCGACCCGGCCCGCCTGCCGGTGCAGGCTCTGCCAGGTCGAGCCGCCGCCTCGCATCCTGCCGTTCACCGGCACCTCACGTACGACCTCCTCGCGGGTGGCGTTGGCGGCCCGCAGGTCAAGGTGCTCGATGCCGGCGGCGCGATAGCAGGCCTCGGCCTCGGCGACCGCGAGCCCGGCGAGCGTCCTGGCCTCGGGCGAGTCCATCGACCCGCACGCGGCGATGATCGCGTTCCGCAGGTTGCGCAGCAGCTTGGTGTACTTGGCCGTCATCACCTGACTGGTCACGCTGGCGATGAAGCCCGACGCGGTCAGGTCAGCGGCCAGGAGCTCCGCGGCCGGCCCGGTTCCGGCCGGGTACCGGCCGATCTCCAGCGCGCCAGCTACCGGTGCGCCTGGCGCCACGACCTGGCCCGGCCCGAGCAGGTCAGCGGGCAGCTGCACGCTGACCCCGTAGACCTGGGCGAAGAGCCGGGCCGCCTGCCGCTCGTTGTCGACGCCGTTCTGCACGCAGAACACCGGCATGCCGTCGGCCGCCAGGCCGGCGTCCGTCACCGGGCAGCCGTTCCAGGCCGCGACGACAGCGGCGGTGTCCTGGCTCTTGACGGCCAGAATCAGCGCGTCGCCGCCGGTCAGCCGCAGTTCATCCGGTCCGGCGATAACCGGCGGCCGGACCGTGAAGGTTCCCGTGGGGGTGGCTACGGTCAGTCCGCCGGCTTTCAGCGCCGCCAGGTGCGCTCCCCTGGCGGCCAGCACGACGTCGTACCCGGCCCTGGCCAGCAGCCCGCCGATCGTCCCGCCGACGGCTCCCGGACCGACCACGATGTACCGCACGTGCTCTCCCGTCTGTGCCGATCGAGCCGGCACCTGCCGCCGCCTCGCCTGCCGTTACGGTAGACGGCGTGACTGACGCAGCTTCCGCCGGCATCTCCCCCGGGCCGTCCTGATGCTGGATGGCCGGCTCCTCGTCGACGCGCACGTGCACGTGGCCCGGCTGCCCACGCTGTCGGACGACTGGCAGGCCTGGGCCCGCACATTCGGCGCCCGGACGCCGATGTCCGCGCTGTTCGATCCGGCCGGGGTGCCCGTTCCCGCCGCGCTCGACGAGCACTTCGCCAGCCAGGGCGCTGACCACGTGCTGCTGTTCACCGAGCACAGCCCGAAGGTTACCGGGATCCAGCCGATCGAGGACGTGCTGGCCGTGGTCAGGCAGAATCCGGAGCGGTTTCATCCGGTCGCCAATATCAACCCGCATCTGCACTACCCGGTAGCGGACGAGCTCGCCCGGCAGGTCGGCCTGGGCGCGGTCGCGGTGAAGATCCACCCCGTGCACGGCGGCTTCGAGGCGCGCGACCGGATGCTGTACCCGGCCTACGCCTGGGCGCAGCAGCACCGGCTGCCCGTTATCGTGCACTGCGGAACCTCGACCTTCGCCGGCTCGGCCAATTCCTACGCCGACCCGGTCCTGCTCGACGAGGTGCTGCGGGACTTCCCCGATCTCGTCGTCGTGCTGGCCCACGGCGGCCGCGGCTGGTGGTATGACCAGGCCGCCTTCCTGGCCCTGATGAAGCCGAACGTCTGGCTCGAGGTGTCCGGGCTCCCGCCGCAGCGGCTGGCCGACTATTACGGCTCTTCGCTCCGCCGGCTCGCCGACAAGATGATCTTCGGTACCGACTGGCCCGGGGTGCCCAGCGTCGAGCACAACGCCAGGACCCTCTCCGCGACCCTGCTCGACGCGGGCTGCTCCGCCGAGCAGATCGCCGCAGCACTCGGCGGCAATGCGGACCGCGTCTTCCGGCTGACGCCCCGCGACCGCTAATCCTGGCAAAAGCACCGGCGGGCCGTCCGAGCCGGTACCGCGGCGTTCGCCGGCGCCGTTCTCGCCACCCGGAGTGCAGTATGCAGCCGGAGCCGCGGCGGCCTGTCGACAAATCGACACCTCGCGCCGGAGATCGGCTGAGCGGACCCTGCGGGACTGCGGCAGGTTCGCGGCGGCGGGGGCAACGGCGAAATATAAAGACCTGCCCGCATTAACAGGATTCGGCGGGACTGGCATATTCCATTCTAATGTGATGACAATATCAGCCTCACGAATTAGTAATTGCGATGTATTTCTATTGGCAATTAGCTATGCTCGGCCAGGCAATTGCTACGGCACCGCATTCAGAATCAGATCAGGTCATCAGATAACCGCCGAGGAACCGTTATGCCGCTGCTTCCCGTCCGCCCTGCCATCCGCCCGTCCGGGGGCCGGACCCGGCTAGCCGCCAGAGCCGCGCTCGCCACGGCGACGGCAATCGCGGCAGGCACGATGGCGCTCACCGGCAGCGTCCCCGCGCGGGCGAGCCACGCGACCGGGCACCGGCGAAGCGATCCGTACTCGCCGGCGTACCGCCATGCCTACCGGCAGGGCGTCGTCCCGGTGATCGGGCGGCTAGGCCGGATGCGGGCCTGGAAGGGCCATCGCGGCACCGGCGCCCGCGCCGTCGTTGGCACGCAGCTCCGCTACGGCGGCGGCACCGACGGCATCGGCGTGACCACCGGGCACGAGAAGGTCTACCTGGTCTTCTGGGGCTCCCAGTGGGGCACCAGGGGCAGCGGCTCGCGCGGCAACCTGACCTTGTCCGGCGACCCGTCGGGGGCAGCGCCTTACCTGCAGCAGCTGTTTAAGGGCCTGGGCACGGGCGGGGAGACCTGGTCGGGGGTCCCGACGCAGTACTGCCAGGGCGTGGCCGCGGGTGCCACGTCCTGCCCGGCATCCAGCAGGCACCATGTGGCCTATCCGGCCGGCGGCGCGCTGTCTGGGGTCTGGGCCGATGAGAGCAGCGCCGAGCCGAGCCAGGCGACCGGACATCAACTCGGGGCCGAGGCAGTCCGGGCCGCGGCCCACTTCGGCAACAAGACGGCGGCCGCCAACCGGAACGCGCAGTACCTGATCCTGTCCCCGACCAGGACGCACCCGGACGGATTCGACACGGCGTCGGGCAACTTCTGCGGCTGGCACGACTGGAACGGCGACGCCACGCTGCCCGGCGGTCCGGTCACCTCGCCGTACGGTCACATCGCCTTCTCGAACCTGCCGTACGTGACTGACGCCGGCCGGGCGTGCGGCCAGAACTTCGTCAACCCGGGCCGAGCCGGGCTGCTGGACGGGGTGTCCATCGTCAGCGGTCACGAGTATGCCGAGACGATCACCGACCAGGATCCGGCCGGAGGCTGGACCGACGCGGTCGGCAACGAGACGGCCGACCTGTGCGAGTGGAATTCAGGTCCAGGGGCCAGATCCGCTGACCTGAGCCTGCCGACCGGCAGCTTCGCGATGCAGTCCCTGTGGGTCAACGGGACATCCGCGAGCGCGGGGACGTGCGAGTTCAGTCACGCTATCGTGCGGAACGGCGGCGGCGGCACGAACACCGTCAGCGTCATCAGCCCGGGTGACCAGCACACCCCCAAGGGTGCCCAGGTCAGCCTGCAGATCAGGGCCGCTGACTCCGCTGCCGGGCAGTCCCTGAGCTTCGCGGCCACGGGCCTGCCTCCTGGCCTGACGATCAGCGGCCCGACCGGCAGCATTACCGGCAGGCCGGCGAGAGTCGGCACCTACAGCGTCAACGTGACCGCGGCGGACGCCACGGGCGCCACCGGATCGACCGCCTTCATCTGGACCGTGACGGTCGGATCCGGCCTGCTCGCCCGCCTGCTGGCCAGCGACCCCGGCCGCGGCCTGTTCGAGACGCTCGCCAGGCTGCGGCTAGCCTTGACGGATGCGAAGAGTGCTAGGACCCGCGATTGATACCTGCCTGGTGCTCGCGTTTGTGCTCATCGGCCGGGCCAGCCATCACGACGGCGGCGGCCTGGCCGGCCTGGCCAGCACGGCCTGGCCGTTCCTGACCGGCCTGGCCGCCGGCGAGCTCATCACCAGGAGCTGGCGCCGGCCCGCCGCCCTGTTCCCGACGGGCGTCGGGGTCTGGCTGAGCACAGTCGCCGGCGGCATGATCCTGCGGGTCGTCGCCGGCCAGGGCACCGCCATCGCATTCATCATGGTGGCGCTGGCCTTCCTCGGCCTGTTCCTGCTCGGCTGGCGGCTCGCCGTGAACTGGTTTCCGGCGCTGAGGGTACTGCTGGAAATGTCCTGAAGTGAGCAGTGGCGCGCCCCCAACGCCGCGCGTACTGTAGCCGCGTGATCAGTGACCCGACCGAGACGTCGAACAGGTCGACCAGGTCGCTGGCCATCGCGATCAGCTCGAGCATGTCGTCGGTCTCGATGCCGGGAAGCTCGCAGCCGCCGTGTACCGGGATCCTGGTCGCGACGGCGCAGCGGCCGCCGACGCGTCCCGGACCGCGGCCAGGGTCTCCAGCCAGAACCGGCCACGACTGGCCAGGCTGCCGCCGTAGCCGTCGGTCCGCTGGTTCGTGACCGGGGACAGGAACTGCGTCAGCAGGTAGCCGTGCGCGCCGTACACGTAGACGATGCCGAAGCCGGCGTCAGCCGCCTGCCGCGCGGCCGTCACCCAGTCGCGCTGGATCCTGGCGATATCGCGACTCGTCATCTC
>JADGPC010000128.1 GCA_017882645.1 Streptosporangiales bacterium
CAGGCCGCCGGGCTGTCGCTGAAGGCCGGCGTGTTCGGTGCGGAGCCATGGACCCAGGAGATGCGGGTCAGGATCAACGAGCTGCTGGGGATCCGGGCGCTAGACATCTACGGGCTGTCCGAGGTGATCGGCCCCGGCGTGGCGTCGGAGTGCATCGTCGCGGCCGACGGGCTGCACGTGAACGAGGACCATTTCCTGGTCGAGGCGCTCGACCCGGTGACCGGCGAGCCGGTGCCGGACGGGACCCCGGGTGAGCTGACGTTCAGCACGCTGACCAAGGAGGCGCTGCCGCTACTGCGCTACCGCAGCGGCGATATCGCCGCGCTGCGCCGCGGCACCTGCGAGTGCGGCCGGACCCTGGTCCGGATGTCCAAGGTGACGGGCCGCAAGGACGACATGCTCGTGATCAGGGGAGTGAACGTCTATCCCAGCGAGATCGAGCGGGTCCTGCTGGCCGAGTCGGCGGTGTCGCCGGATTACGTGCTGGTGGTCGACGAGCGGGACGGCGGGCGCGATCTCATTGCCTGCTGCGAGCGGATCACCGGCCGCTCCGACGACGACCTGCGGGCGGCGCTCGAGCATCGGCTGCGCGACGTCCTCGGCTTGCGGGTCGCGGTCGCGATCGTGCCGCCGGGCTCGGTGCCGCGGACCGAGGTCGGCAAGGCGGTCCGGGTCAGGCGCTGGTCAGGCGGCGAGCCCCCGGTCGTGGGCCTGCACGGCTGACCGGCACGGATGACGGGCGGGATAAGCGGCACGGCGCGGTCGACTTCCGGAGGATGACCTCCGTCGGCAGCCGCACGATCTGGACATGCGTCGGCCTGGGTCCCAGCGCCAGCTCGACCGCCCGGGCGCCCATCTCCGCCATCGGCACCCGCACGGTGCTGAGCGGCGGCCACACGTCGGCCGCCACCGGGATGTCGTCGAATCCCGCGATCGACAGGTCAGCTGGCACGGCGATACCGCGCCGCCTGGCCTCGTGCAGCGCGCCGATCGCCATCACGTCGTTGAGTGACAGCACGGCCGTGAGGTCCGGCGCGGCCTCGAGCAGCTGGCTCAGTCCCTTGATGCCGCCGTCCCTGGTGAAGTCACCAACGACGACGTGCCGGTCAGGCAGCTCAATGCCGGCCTCATTCAGGCCGCGCTGGAGGCCGGTCAGCCGGTCGTGCGTCGTCGTCAGCGACGCTGGCCCCGAGATGACGCCGATCCGGCGGTGACCGAGGTCGGTCAGCGCGCGGGCCATCTCGTAGGCGCCGCCCTCGTTGTCCGGCCGCACGGAATCGCCCAGGATGTGGTGGCGGCCGATCAGCGCCACCCGGCCGCCGGCCCGCTCGAACGCCTGGATCTCGGCCGTCATCCGGGCGCCGAACTCGCGGTCCTCGAAGCCGCTCCCCGCGAGAAGCAGGGCTTGGACCCGCTGACTCCGGAAATGCCGGACGTACTGGAACTCGCGGTCGGGGCGGCGCTGGGTGTCGCAGACGAGCACCATCCTGCCGCCGACCTCGGCGGGCCCGAGCATGCCGCGGAGGATCTCCACGAAGTAGGGATCACTTGAATCGTGCACGACGACGCCGATGGCGGCGTCCTCGGACCGGGCCAGGGCCTGCGCGTGCGGATTCGGCGAGTAGCCCAGGGTCTGCGCCGCCTCGAGAACGCGAAGCCGCAATTCCTCGCTCACCGGGCGCGAGCTCCGGAGCGCGCGCGAGACGGTCGACTCCGACACGCCCGCCAGGCGCGCCACGTCGTCGATGGTCGGCGCCCCGGCACCGACGCGGCCCGTCTTCACGGCCCTTCCCTGGATGGCCAGGGCAGCAGTACGTGCTCGACATAGCGCCTGATCAGGGTGCCGACTACCGCGTCGGGGTCGGCTGCCCACACGTCGGCGTTCAGGATCTCGACTTCAATATCGCCGGCATATCCGGCCTTTCCCAGCATGGTCATGATCGCCTGGAAGTCGATGTGGCCGTCTCCCATCATTCCCCGGGAGAGCAGCGTGTCGGCGGGCAGCGGGGTAATCCAGTCGCACACCTGGCAGGCGCCAATGCGCGCACCGGCCCGGTCGATCATCGGGCTAATGTCCGGGTCCCACCACACGTGAAAGGTGTCGACGGTGACGCCGACCTGCTCGACCGGGAAGCGCTCGGCCAGGTCGAGCGTCTGGCCGAGCGTCGACAGGACACCGCGATCAGCGCAGAAGATCGGATTCATCGGCTCGAGCGCTAGCTGGACGCCGCGCTCCGCCGCGTACGGGGCGAGTTCTGCGATCCGGTCCGCGACCCGCCGCCTGGCGTCCGGCAGGTCCCGCGAGCCGGCGGGCAGCCCGCCGACCACCATGACCAGGCAACGGGCTCCCAGCGCGGCGGCTTCCTCGATGGCTCGCCGGTTGGAGCTGATGGCCCGCGATCCGGCTGCGGTCCCGGGCTCGGTCAGGAAGCCGCCACGGCACAGCGACGAGACCCGCAGGCCCGATGCCTCGATGATGCGGCAGGCCTTAGCCAGTCCGGTATCGGCAACTGGTTCCCGCCACAGCCCGATCGCGGGGATGCCGGCCCGCAGGCAGCCCTCGACGGCCTCGGGTAGCGACCATCGCGTCGTCGTTCGCTGGTTGAGCGAGAGCCG
>JADGPC010000014.1 GCA_017882645.1 Streptosporangiales bacterium
AACCAATGGATCATGACCCATTAGGCGACCGGCCTTTCAGGCCAGCTCACACCACACCACCTTCCCGTACGTCTCCGGCTGCCATCCCCAGCTCTCAGCCAGGGCGGCGACCACGGTCAGGCCGCGGCCGGTTTCGTCCTCGGCGTCGCGGTGGCAGGTGGGCGGCAGCGGAACGGGCGAGCTGTCGCGGACCTCGATCCGCACGCGTGCCGGGCAGCGCACGATGACCAGCGAGACCCTGGCAGGCGGCGGCGGCAGCACCGGGACAGCCTGCCGGACCGAGCCGGACGAGAGCCCCGATCGGGACGACAGCCCCGAGCCGGGCAGGCCAAGCGCGTACGGCAGATCGCCGAACGACAGGACCCGGCCGGGCAGCGTCGTGCTGACGCTGCCAGCGCTGTGCGCCCGGCCGGCCTCGGGCGGCCGGGCTGATCCGGCGAGCGCGCTGCTCGCCAGTCTCGCCAGTACGGGGGCGGTCAGCGTGCTGCCGGGAATGGCCGCCGCCGGCGCCTGGCCGGCCGCCGTCACCCGGCTGACCGCCTGGATGGCGTTGGTGACGAGCTCGGAGACAGCCAGCACGGCGGAGTCGATGAGGTCGGCGCTGGCGGGAGCCGCCTGGCCCGCCGGGGCGAGCTGATCAGCCGTCCACAGCCGTGCGATCCGGACTGCGGCTGGAACGACAGCAAGCTCAAGGCGGCTGCGGCGTGACTCAGTCCATGCCCTGGCGGCGACATCACTGCTGCCGCTCGACGGGTACATCATCGGTCACTTCCAGTACGGAGTAGATCGCGGCGGATATGCCACGAATACAGGTACTCGCTGACTTGTCAGACCTTTGCCAGCGACCGTGCTCCGTTGCCGCGGCCTGGCGACTTGCTACGGCCATAGTTGATCCAGTTCGGGGCGCGAAGGTCCGCGTCATCAGATTCTCCCTGCTCGCCGGGGAGAAACGGAGTCATAAGGGCGCGGGAACCAATGATTCGGGGTTACCGTCAGGGCAGGGGCGGAAACGAGCTGCCAATACCGCGAACAAATGCGCGAAGGAAGCGGGTGTGACAGGAAAGCCGCGAAGCGTTCGTCAGGCACAGGCGCTGCAGGCCGCGCAACTGCGTCAGCAAGGGCGAAGCTGGGCTGAGATCGGGGCTGTCTTCCAGGTCGCATACCGCGTCAACCCCCGGGTGGCGCTGCGCCAGGCGCACGGCTGGAGCCAGCCGCAGGCAGCGGAACGCTGGACCGAGTTGTGGCCGGACGATCCGAAGACATTCAAGAGCTTCTCGTACTGGGAGCAGTGGCCAGGGCAGACCGGCCACTCGCCGTCGCTCGACACCCTCGACCGGCTCGCCCGGCTCTACGAGTGCAAGGTCACCGACCTGCTGACTGACGGCCAGGACTACGGCGCCAGGCCCGCGCCGCTGGCCGGCCTTCAGGTGCGCGAGCGCGCTCAGGTCCACGGGCTCACGCGGTTCAGCCCGCACGTACCGGGACAGGCAGACACCTCCGTGCGGGACCGGCCGCTCCCGGCGCACGGCAGCAGGGCGGCGGCCCCGGGCGAGATCGCCGGCCAGCCATCCTCGCCCCTGCAGGTGGCCCTGGACCTGATCAGGCAGGCCGAAGCCGGCGCCCTCGAGCAGCCGGGCGATGCCGAGGAGCCTGGCATCAGGCTGCGGCGCCGGACGCTGCTGCTCGAGGCGAGCACGGCGCTGGCGGTCGTGGCCGCGGCGCCGGTGCTCGAGGTGCCCCGGATCGCGGGGACATCCAGGTCCGGCCGGATTCAGCCGGACCTGGCGATCGTCAACTACACCGGCGAGGTCGTGGCGGGCTTGCGCCGGCTCGGCGGTGCCGTCGGGCCGCGCATCACCTTGCAGCCGGCGATGGCACTTCGTGCGGCGATGGCGGCGCTGGCCAGGAACGTGCCCGAGATCGTGACCAGCCAGGCGCTGACCGCCTATGGCGACCTGACGCAGCTGATTGGCTGGCTGATGTTCAACCTCGGCGACCACAAGGCAGCGCGCTACTACTACGACGACGCCCGGTCGGCGGCCTACCGGGCCGGCAACAACGACCTGGTCGCTTACACGCTGTCCGCGTCCAGCCAGCTAGCCGCCGTCCGGCAGCGTCCCGGCCACGCCGTCGACCATGCCCAGGCAGCGCTGCAGGCCGCGAGGGCCAGCGGCAGTCCGTATGCGGCGGCTTACGCCGCGGACGTGACGGCGCGCGCCTACGCGGCGGCCGGCCAGGTCGGCCGCTGCCAGGCGGCACTCGACCGGGAGCAGGAAGCGCTGGCGGTCATCGGCGACGACACTCCGCGCTCGCCGTGGTGGTACTTCTATGACCGGTCGTTCTACTGGGGTACGGAGAGCGAGTGCGCGCTCCGGCTCAACATGCCAGTGGATGCATCGGATGCGGCCCGCCGGTCACTTGGCCTGGTTACTCCGCTCAATTTGCATAACAGTGCTCTCACGCTGGCCTTCCGCGCGGAAGCGCTGATCAAGCAGCGCGAGTACGAGGAGGCGTGCGAGATGCTGGCCGACTCGGCCAGGCTGACCACCCTGAATAGCTCCCGGCGGATCGCCCGCCGGGTTGATGTGCTGCGGCGCCAGCTGCGGGTCGCCGAGGACACGCCGGCCGTGCGCGAGCTTGACGAGAAGCTGGCGGAGTACCGGCGGGCCCGGGCGGCCAGCGAGCATGCCGCCGATGACGCGCCACCCGGCGCCGACAAGGAGCGTCGATGACCGATACCGGGCTGGTTCCCGAGGGCGTGGAAGCAGACCGGCCCAGCGTGGCCAGGCTGTATGACTACTTCCTCGGCGGCCATCACAATTTCGCCGCTGACCGTGAGCTTGCCCGCCGGCTGCTGCAGGCCGAGCCGCATGCCAGGTACATCGTGGCCGAGAACCGGGCGTTCCTGGGCCGCGCGGTTCGTTTCCTGCTCGACGCCGGAATCCGTCAGTTCCTCGACCTGGGATCCGGCATTCCGACCCAGGAGAACGTGCACGAGATCGCGCAGCGGGGCGACCCGGCTGCCCGCGTGGCCTATGTCGACAACGACCCGGTCGCGGTCGCGCACAGCAGGCAGATCCTGAGCGACAACCTGCTGGCGACGGCCATCAAGGCTGACCTGCGTCAGCCCGATGCCGTGCTCAGCCATCCGGACGTGACCGCGCTGATCGACTTCAGCCAGCCGGTCGGCCTGCTGATGGTCACGGTGCTGCATTTCGTGCCGGACTCCGACGACCCGGTCGGCGTGGTGCGCAGGTTCGCCAGCCGGCTGGCCCCGGGCAGCTTCCTGATCATCTCCCATGCCACCGACGAGGCGGCTCCCGGCGCCGCTGCCCAGGTCAAAGACCTGTACAAGAGCACGACAGCGGCCGCCCACACCAGGTCGGGCGCGGAGATCATGCGCTTCTTCGATGGTTTCGACATGGTCGAGCCCGGCCTGGTTTACCTGCCGCTCTGGCGCCCGGACGGCGGGCTGCCCGAGCATCCCGAGCGGGCCTGGTTCTATGCCGGGGCCGGCCGCAAGCCAGCGCAGGCCGGCTAATCGCGCCGGTAGCATGACCGGGTGGCTGGCCGAACCGATCGCGCACGGAAGAAGGGGCCGCGCCAGCCTTCGGCGCCCGACCTCCCGGCCGAGCTGCCGGCGGCCTCGCCCGCCGATCAGGACCTGGAGGACGGCGGCGTCTGCGAGCTGCTCGCCTTCGCTGACCTGGACCTGTCCGGCCGCGAGGTAACCGGAGCCGAGATCGAGGCGTGCCGGTACGGCAACGTCAATCTCAGCCAGGCCAGGCTGCGGCGCACGCTGATCCGCGATGTCGCGTTCGACCGGTGTGACCTGGCCAACCTGTGTGCGCTGGACTGCTCGCTGACCCGGGTTTCGGTCACGGCGAGCCGGATGACCGGGCTGTCCTGGCTCGATGATCACCTGCGTGACGTCACCTTCGACGGCTGCCGGATCGACCTGTCCTCGTTCCGGGCCAGCAAGTTCAACGATGTCGTGTTCACCGGCTGCCGGATGGAGCAGGCCGACTTCGGCGACGCCGATCTGCGCGGCGCCCGTTTCGAGGGATGTGACCTGACCGGGGCGCAGTTCTCTGGCGCCCAGATGACCGGAGCCAGGCTGACCCGCTGCGAGCTGACCGGGATCAGCGGGGTAACCAGCATGCGCGGCGCCATCATCACCAGCGCCGACGCCGTCGCCCTGGCCTTCATCCTGGCCGGCGCCCTCGGCATCACGATCGAGGACAGCGACTAGCCAGGGCCGGCCGGGCCGGGGTTAGAGCCGCTCGATGATGGTGGCCGTGGCCATCGCGCCGCCGGCGCACATGGAGACGAGCGCCACGCTGGCGTCGCGCCGCTCAAGCTCGTGCAGGGCCGTGGTGAGCAGCCGGGACCCGGTGCTTCCGACCGGGTGGCCAAGCGCGATCGCGCCGCCGTTGACGTTGACCCGGTCCGGATCGGGCTCGTGCACGCTCATCCAGGAGAGCACGACCGACGCGAACGCCTCGTTGACCTCGAACACGTCGATGTCGCTGATCGACATGCCGCTGCGCCGCAGCACCCGCTCGGTGGCGGCGACCGGACCGTCCAGGTGATAGTAAGGCTCGTCGCCGATCAGGCACTGGGCCACGATCCTGGCCCGCGGCCGCAGGCCGAGGTCGCCGGCCCGGCGCTCGTCGACCAGCAGCAGCGCCGCGGCGCCGTCGGAGATCTGCGACGACGTGCCCGCCGTGTGCAGGCCATCCGGCAGTACCGGGTTCAGCTTCGCCAGGCCCTCGAGCGTCGTCTCCCGCAGGCCCTGATCCCGGTCGACCGTCGCGGTCTCGCCGGTCGGCTGGCGGTCGGCGTCGAGCACAGGCGCCTTGACCCCGATGACCTCGCGGTCGAAGTGCCCGGCCGCCCAGGCCGCGGCGGCGTTGCGCTGCGAGCGCAGCCCGAAGGCGTCCAGGTCGGCGCGGGTAATGCCGCGCCGCCGGGCGATCCGCTCGGCCGCCTCGAACTGATTAGGCATGTCGATGCTCCACGACGCCGGGCGCGGGCTCGTGGCGCCCGCCATCGCGGCCGTGCCGAGCGGTACCCGGCTCATCGCCTCGACGCCGCAGGCGACGCCGGCATCGATGGCGCCGGCGGCGATCAGGCCGGCGATCAGGTGCGCGGCCTGCTGCGCCGACCCGCATTGCGCGTCCAGGGTGAGGCAGCCGGCCTGCTGGGGGAGCCCGGCATGCAGCCAGGCGGTACGGGTCACGTTGTTCGACTGCTCGCCCGCCTGGGTCACGCAGCCGCCGGCGACCTGCTCTACCAGGGCGGGATCGATTCCGGATCGCTCGACCAGGCCGCGCTGCGCGGCTCCGAGGATCTCGGCGGCGTGCATGCCGGACAGGCTGCCGTTGCGCTTGCCGATCGGGGTGCGGACGGCTTCGACGATCACGGCTGTGCCCACTGCGCCTCCTGCTCGCCGGTGACCCGCGGCCCGGCTGGGGATGCCGGTCAGCCCGTCGGCCCGGTGTTCCTCACATAGTAGAACGTGTTCTTGTTTTCGGCCCAGAGAGGTTCACCAACCCGGCCGGCCGTGGTTCAATCAGCTAGAACGCGTTCCAGTCGGGGAGGATTGATGGCCGAGCCGCTGATACCGCCAGGATTCGACTTCACCGACCCTGACATCTATGCCCATCGCGTGCCTGCCGCGGAGTTTGCCGAGCTCCGGCGGTCGGCTCCGGTCTGGTGGAATGCCCAGCCGCGCGGCGCGGGCGGCTTCGACGACGAGGGTTACTGGGTCGTCAGCAGGCACGCCGACATCGTGGAGATCTCGCGGAACAGCGATCTGTTCGGAAGCTGGGAGAACACCGCGATCATCAGGCTGAGCCAGGTGCAGACCGAGGAAAC
>JADGPC010000129.1 GCA_017882645.1 Streptosporangiales bacterium
GGGCCAGCCGGAGCGCGCCGAAGCCGGGTCCGGACGAACAGCCGGGCGGGCGACAGGAGGTTCAGGTACGGGCGGGCGGTCCCGGGCCAGCCAGTCCTGGGCCGGCCAGTTTCGGGCCGGCCAGACCTGGGCCGGGCGGTCCTGGACCGGCCAGTTCCGGGCCGGGCGGTCCTGGGCCGGGCGGTCCTGGGCCGGGCGGCCGCGCGCCACCAGCCGCGCTCCGGGCAGGCCAGCGGCCCTGGCGCCGTCGTCGCTCGGCCTGGCTGACGATCCTGGCGGCCAGCTGGCCAGCGGGCCGGCTGACTGGGCGGGCCGACCGGCCGGCGCGCTGGGCAGCGGACCTGGTGCCCAGGCCGACGGCGGGGCGGCGGGGTGATCGGCCGGTCCGGCCGCTACCCACGCAGGAAGGGCACCAGGATTGCCGGGCGATGCCTGCGCTTCCCGGGCAAGAGCCCGCGCGCGCCCGAGCCCGAGCGGCCGTCTGCGCGCCCTCGCCGGCAGCGCCGGGGCCGCCGCGTCGGCAGGCCACTCCCGGCTGGCCGCAGCCGCAGCCGGCTGGGACTCAGCCCACGGCACCTCATCATCCAGCGACTCGGCAGCCAGCGATTCAGCCGCCAGGGCCGCGGCCGTCATGTCCGCGGCCAGCGCCTTCTCCGCCCGGCGGCTGGCCCTGGGCCGCCAGATGCGCCCGGTCACGACCACGACGTCACGCTCGGACAGCGGCGCCATCCGGCACAGGACGCGCGGCTCGGCCAGGTAACGCAGTTGCGACTTGAGCAGCTCGGGCAGCCGCTTGCTCTCGAGCACGGGCCGGGTGGCGAGCCAGGTCGCCAGGCCAGGGGGCAGGACGTACAGCCAGATCAGGGTGTGGTTGAACGGGAGGCCGAGCATCGTCAGGAGCACCACATAAGGCACGGCAATAGCCGCGAACACCGTAACCTGGCCAATGGGAAGCGGCATGGGCAGCCTAAAGTCGTAGAGCTTGTACAGCCGCTTCTCAATTCGCCAGATGCTGGTGTAGGTGGGCAGATCCACCAGATGCTCTCCTTTCGCCCGCTACGGCAAGCGCTAAGGTGCTCGGAAGTTAATGTCGGCTAATGGACGCCAAGAGCGTGCGCGATTCCCATAGCAAGCGATCGCACGATTCCCGGCACATAGAAGATCACTGCGATAGCGACCGCGAGCACAAAGAATTGCACGAACCGCGTGATCTCGCGAGTAAACAGAAAGAAAATGGCGACTATTCCGACGATCCCGAGGAACAGCGGCCCGAAGAGGGTCTGCAGGTACGTGACCAGCCCCGAGGTGCTGAGCGCGACCGGGGTGGCCGTGGCAAGCAGGTGCGATGGCATCGTTACTCCGGGTGAGGTGAGCGCGAGGTTCGGGGGTTCGGCGCTGAGGGGGTTGTGTTCATGGCGATGGCCAGGGTTGCGTGGTCGCCGCGCTGATCGAGCGGACAAGCCACCCTGGGCCGTGCCGGACGACCGTGACCGCGTAGCCCATGTCGATCACAGCGGGCCCGGTGCCGGCCGGGGCCTGGCCGGCGGGGGCCACCTGACTCACCGCCCGCCATGCCACCGTGACCGTGACCTGCCTTGTCGCTCCGGCCGCCGACGGCACGCTGAGCTGGCTGATCCGGCCGAAAGTGACGATGCCGCCGAGCCCGTCGAGGTGATCGCCACGCGCCTCGAACGTGTCGAGCCGCACCGCGTTGCCGCTCGCGTAGGCCTTGAAGAAGGCGGGCAGCATCCTGGCCAGTGCCGCCCTGGCCGCCGTGTCCGCCGGCGCTGTGGCCGGCGTGAGCGGCGCGACCTGTGCGGGCGCCGGAAGCAGCGCCGGGTGCCCGGATACGACTATGCCGCCGTCGGCGGCATAGATCGGCACGCCAAGCTCGATCAGGTTCCCGTCCACCCTGGCCAGCAGCGTGACAATGGCCTGGTGCGCGCTCAGCACCCGCACGCCAGCCACCTGCTCGGACTGCAGGGTCTGCGTCCCTGTGCCATTCCAGCCGAATTCCGGGTCGGTGCCCGGCGGCAGGAACGGGGCCAGGCTGTTCGCGCGCTGGGCCGCTCTGGCGGGGCTGAAGCTGAGGTAGACCTGGCCGAATTCGAGGGCATACGCCCGCGCCAGGTCAGCAGGGAACGCCGTCCTTGGACTGCCCGTCGTCGTGGCCGGCGATGCGCCGGGCCCAGGCTCGCCGGTCACAATGGCCGCGATGCCCCGGTACCCGATCAGCAGCAGAACCGTCCAGAGCACAAGCCGGAAGGCCCAGACCAGCCATCGGCCGCCTGAGCCACGCCAGAGCCGCGGCGCAGCCTGACCGTCCAGCGGGAACTGCTTAGGCGCGACCGGCTGCCCGCCTGGCAGCCGCTGGCCACCCGCCGGCTGGCCAGCCGGCCACGGGCTAGCGGACCACGGGGCAGCCGCGAGTGGCTGACTGGCCCGCATCGAATGCTCGGCTGTCTCCGGCGGCCCGGCCGCCATCATGTGCTCCGCCGTCACCGGGGCTCCGGGCACCACCTGGTTGCCCGTAGCAATCACACCTCCGCCCGCTCTCCTGCGCCCAACTGGCCAAGAACTGCGGCGCACCATTGCTCGTGTCGGGCACCATTCTGCGGCAATACGCCCTGCCTGAGCGGCCTTTGCGGCCTCCGACGCGCCGATGACCTGGGAAATGACTCGCCGCCTGAGCTCTAACCGGGAGCCGTCAATGTCCTTGGCGAGCGGCACTGACCTGCACAAATATGGCGGTGTTGGCTGATTTGACCCGGCAAGCGGGCAGTTGGCGCTCGAGCGCATTCGGGTACCTGCCTTCCTGCCTTGGGAACGGAGTAGCGGGAAGGGGCACGTCGTCGTACCCGAACCTGCACGTCAGCACGGTGACCGGTGCACTGTGACCGTTGGTGTGACATGGCGGAGCTAAATCGCGGCGCCGGCCAAACCCAGTCGGTCCTCGACCACCCGGTGCCGCCCGGAACCTTCTCACCGAACCGCCTGGACCGGAGTAAACCGGGCATCGATACGAGCGCCTCGACGTCGGCTCAGCGACTTGTCATTACCTTGGAGACCGCAAATCGGACAAGTCCGGCGTGATCATGACGCAAACTCGTGATACGTGCCGGCTGAGGCATTCTGACCCGTCCACGAGAGGTTCTGACCCGCCCCGGAGGGTTCGTGGACCCATCCCCGGAGGACTGCGGGACCCGCACCGGATGGCTGCGGGACGCGTCTCGCTGCCCCGCTCCGCTGCCGGTCAGCCGTCCGAGGTCGCGGTTCGGACGATCCAGGCCAGGATCATCGCTTCCTCGTGCCAGGCGTCGTACCGCCCGCTGCGGCCGCCGTGCCCGGCGATCATCTCGGTCTTCAGCAGGAACGGCCCGCCGGACGCGGTCGCCTGCAGTTTCGCGACCCATTTAGCCGGCTCGGTATACAGGACCCTGGTGTCATTCAGGCTCGTGATGGCCAGGATCGGCGGGTACGTGGCGCCCGCCGCGATGTTCTCGTACGGGCTGTAGGACTTCATGTAGGCGTAGACGGCCGGGTCGTGCAGCGGATCGCCCCACTCCTCCCACTCGGTCACCGTGAGGGGCAGCGACGGGTCGAGAATGGAGGTCAGGGCGTCCACGAACGGCACCTGGGCGGCGACTCCGCCGAACGCGTCGGGCGCCATGTTGACCGCGGCGCCGACGAGCAGGCCGCCCGCTGAGCCACCTCGGGCCACGAGCCGGCCCGGGCTGGTCCAGCCCGCTGCCGCGAGATGCCTGGCGCAGGCGACGAAGTCCGTGAAGCTGTTGACCTTGTTCAGTATCTTTCCGTCGTCGTACCAGTGCCGGCCAAGCTCTCCTCCGCCGCGGATATGCGCGATGGCATATCCGAATCCGCGATCGAGCAGCGAGAGCCGCGGGATGGAGAATGACGGATCCCTGGAGATCTCGTAGCTGCCGTAACCGTAAAGCAGGAACGGCGCGGAGCCGTCCTGAGGCGTGCCCTTTCGGCAGACAATCGAGATCGGAATGCGAGTTCCGTCCGATGCGGTCGCCCATTCCCTGTGCTGCTCGTATTCCTCGCTGCGGTAAGGCCCGCGGCCGGGCAGCTCGAGCACCGGGTGCTGCCGGAGCAGGGTGAGCTCGCCGGTGGCCGTGTCGCAGTCGTAGATCGAGTCCGGCGTCACCAGCGAGACGAAGCCCAGCCGGAACAGCCGCGCCTCGTACTCCGGGTTGGCACCGGGCATCACCGTATAGACCGGCTCGCCGAAGACGACCTCGTGGTCAGTCCCGTCGGCGCGGAGAATCCGCAGCCCGGTCAGGCCGTCCTTGCGGTAGTGCAGGACCAGGTGATCGCGGAAGGCGCCGACGTCCATCAGCCGGGTGTCCGCGCGGTGCGGCACGAGCGGCGTCCAGACCGCCGGCTCGTCCGGCGTCGCCGTCGCCAGCTCGAAGTTCTCGGCCCCGTCGTTGTGCAGGATCAGCAGCCGCTCGGTGCCGTCCGCGCTGACCTGGTGGTCCACGCCGTACTCGATGCCCTGCCTGCGCCGCACGACCACGCGGAACTCGCCCGCCGGGTCGCCGGCATCGAGCAGCCAGTCCTCGCTGGTCAGCTTGGATGACGTCGAGATCACCAGGTAACGCTCGCTGCGGGTCAGCCAGACACCGGCGAAGAACCTCTCGTCGGTCTCCTCGAAGACCATCGTGTCCTGCGCGACCGGGGTGCCGATCAGGTGCCGCCAGATCCGGTACGGCCGCCAGGCGTCGTCCACGGTGACGTAGAACAGTGCCGATCCGTCCCGCGACCAGGCCGAGCCGTAGTAGGTGTCGGGAATCTCGTCGGCGGCGATCTCGCCGGTGACCAGATCCTTGACCCGCAGCGTGTACCGCTCGTCGCCCGCGTAGTCGGTGGAGTACGCGAGCCTGGTGCCGTCCGGGCTGACGCTGAACTCACCGAGCGAGAGGTACGGCTTGTCGCCGGCCAGCTCGTTGCCGTCGAGCAGGATCTCCTCGCCGTCGAGCGGCGAGCCGTCCTGCGTCATCGGCGGCCGCTCGTCGTCGCCGCGCGCAGCGCGGCGACAGTGCACCGCGTACTGCTGGCCCTGCACGGTGCGGGCGTAGTACCACCAGCCGCGCTTGCGGCTCGGCACCGACAGGTCGGTCTCCTTCGTCCGGCCCTTGATCTCGCCGAAGATCGTCTCGCGCAGCCCGGCCTGGCCGGCCGTCATCGCCTCGGTATAGGCGTTCTCCGCTTCGAGAAAGGCGATGGTGTCCGGGTTCTCCTTGTCGGCCAGCCAGGCGTACTCGTCGACGAAGGTGTCGCTGTGGTGCGTGCGCTCGGCCGGGATCCGCTTGGCTGCCGGGGCCTCGGTGCGCTCGGTGCGCTCGGTGCTCATGATTGGTGATTCTATTGAGCCCCGGGTTCGGCTGCGCTCCGGCCGCCGGAGCCCGGCCGCCCCGAACCTGTGACCTTCAGTCACTAACAATGCGCATTGCGTGACACACCGGCGAGCGGCGTATTTCAATGAGCTGGATGCCAGCGGCGTGCGCCTGCTGGGTGACCGGCTGCGGCCGGGAAGCGATGCGACGACGGTGCGCGTGCGCGACGCCGACGTGCTGCTGGCGGACGGACCGTTCGCCGAGACCAAGGAGCAGATCGCCGGCTTTGACATCATCGAGTGCGCCGACCTCGACCAGGCCATCGAGGTGGCGTCCAAGCATCCGGTCGCCACCTTCGGCGCGATTGAGGTGCGGCCGTTCTGGGAGGAGTGACGGCAGCCATGACAGCGGACGTGACCGCGGCCCTGGACGAGGCGTTCCGCGCCGAGTGGGGCAAGGTCATCGCGACGCTGATCGGCATGACCGGCGACTGGGACCTCGCTGAGGAATGCGCCCAGGACGCGTTCACCCAGGCGCTGCGGTCCTGGCCGCGCGACGGCGTGCCGCGGCGGCCCGGCGCGTGGCTCACGACGGTGGCGCGCAACCGGGCGCTTGACCGGCTGCGCCGGCACGCGTCCGAGGCGGCCAAGCTGCAGCAGGCGGTGATCCTGTCGCCGCCCGACGATCCCGCGGGAGGCGCCGTGGACACCCACATCACCGACGACCGGCTGCGGCTGATCTTCACGTGCTGCCACCCGGCGCTGCCACTGGAGGCCAGGGTCGCGCTGACGCTGCGAACCCTGGCCGGGCTGACCACGGCCGAGATCGCCCGCGCGTTCCTGACCGCCGAGCCGACCATGGCCAAGCGGCTGGTCCGGGCCAAGCAGAAGATCCGCAACGCCGCGATACCGTACCGCGTCCCGCCCGCTCACCTGCTGCCCGAGCGGACCAGCGGCGTGCTCGCGGTGCTGTATTTGCTCTTCAACGAGGGCTACGCGGCAACTGCCGGCTCCAGGCTTGTCCGCCATGACCTGTGTGCCGAGGCGATCAGGCTGGCCCGCGTCCTGGCCGGGCTGATGCCGGACGAGCCGGAGGCCAGGGCGTTGCTCGCGCTGATGCTGTTCCATCACTCCAGGCGGACCAGCCGGGTGAACGCCGCAGGCGACGTGGTCACGCTCGAGAACCAGGATCGATCGCTGTGGGATCACGAGGAGATCGGCGAGGGAGTGTCGCTGCTCGCCGCGGCGGTCCGGCGCGAGCAGCGCGGGCCTTACCTGCTGCAGGCGGCCATCGCCCAGTGCCATGCCACCGCCGCGACCGCCGAGGACACCGACTGGGGGCTGATCGCCGACCTGTACGGCGTGCTGGCCCAGATGGTCCCGTCGCCGGTCGTGGAACTGAACCGCGCCGTTGCGGTCGGCATGGCCGACGGCCCGGAGGCCGGCCTGAAGCTCGCGGACGCGCTGGCCGCGTCCGGCAAGCTGACCGGCTACTACCTGCTGCCCGCGACCCGCGCCGACCTGCTCCGCCGGCTGGGTCGCAGCGCCGAAGCGGCAGTCAGCTACCGGGAGGCACTCGACCTGGCGGTCAACGACGCCGAGCGCCGCTATCTCGCGCGCCGCCTGGCCGAGGCCGAGGGGACCGCGCCGCAGCAGTCACGCGCCTAGCGGCCGGCCGCGTCGGGCACGGCCGGCCACTGCGAGCGCGCTGCCTTAGCCGATCAGGACAGCGATGATCGTCAGGCCTCCGGTCAGGCCAGCGATGATGACCGAGGCCAGCGCGCGGCCTCGCTCGGTGTCCCGGCCGCACGGGACACCGTCCCGGGACCTGGTCCCCGGCCGCGAAACGGATGGACGGACGGTGCCCAGGTTGCTAGCTTCCGGCCATGCGGCAGGCCGAATTCAACGACGCGCGCCTCACGGCGGTCTATGACGCCATGTTCGGGTGGTCGCGCGATGACGACTTCTTCATGTCCGTGGTCGGCGAGACGCCCGCCGCGCGGGTACTTGACCTGGGCTGCGGGACGGGGCGCCTGGCCCTGGCGATGGCGGCGGCCGGTCATGCGGTCACCGGCGTGGACCCGGCCAGGGCGTCGCTCGATGCGGCCCGGGCTAAGCCTGGTGCCGACCGCGTGACCTGGATCGAGGGCACCTCGCCGGTCTTGCCCGACGCGTCGTTCGACGTCGCGGTTATGACCAGCCACGTGGCGCAGTTCTTCGTATCCGATCAGGACTGGGAGGCGACACTCGCCGACCTTCGCCGGGCCCTGGTCCCGGGCGGCAGGCTGACCTTCGACTCCCGGGACCCGCGGGCGCGCGGCTGGAAGCGCTGGAATCCGGCCGACTCGCGGCGCGACGTCACGCTGCCTGACGGACGCATGGTCACGGCCATCACCCGGGTATACGCGGTGACCGCCGGTGTCGTCGATTTCTCGATCAGCTACGCGTTCACCGACGGCGAGGAACTGGTGAGCACGGCGAGCCTGCGGTTCAGGAGCGAGGAGGAACTGCGGTCCTCGCTGCGGGCGGCGGGATTCACCATCGAGCGGCTATACGGCGGCTGGAACCGCGAGCCTGTCGGCGCCCCGGACGGCGAGTTCCTGGTCATCGCCCGGAATACCGGCTGACCGGACCGCCGATCGGCTCGCCGACCCTCGACGGCGCCGGAGTCCTGGCCGTGACCGAGTACAGCAAGACCGGGCAGCCGGTCCTGCTCAACGCGGCGACTGGCGCCGTGATCAGGACCGTCCCGGTCGGCCCCGACTTCGGCCAGCCGGTCTTCGCCGACCACATGCTGCTGGTCCCGACCCAGAACCATGGCTTGTGGGCGTACAAGAGCTAGCAAGAGGGCTGGCAGCTGCTTCGCCCCGATTCGGCGGCTGTCGTCGGGCCACGCCTGAATTCGCCGTGAGTGAGCGGACAGCACGGCCTGGATCTAAGCTGCGGTCTGCGATCCGGCGCTGACCTCCTGTTTTCGTGCCGAGGGGCCGGCCAAGCTGGACGGAGCGCGGTCGATCGGGGGAATGACTATGACTGCGGGCTGCGAGCATGCCCAGGGCCGGCGAGTCCGGCGGATCAGACGGATCAGGCGGCCAGCCAGCCTGCTGGCCGCCGTCGCGATCAGCTCGGCATCCCTGGTGACCGCCGGGGCAGCCGCGGCCTTCGGCGCAGGACCGGGACCAGCCGGCTATGTTCCGGCCGGCACAGCACCGGCGCTGCCCGCCGGTGCCCGGGTCCTCGGCGCCGAGCCCCGGTTGGCCCGGCTGCATGTCACCCTGGTCCTGCGGTCGCGTGACGCCGCGGGCATGGCGAGGCTGGCCCAGCAGGTCTCGGCGCCGTCGTCGCCACGGTACCGCCAGTTCCTGCGGCCGCGGCAGGTTCAGGCCCGCTTCGGGTCCTCCCCGCGCGCGGTTTCCGTGCTCCGGTCCTGGCTGCGCGGGTACGGCCTGACCACCGGGCCCGCCACCGGCGATCGCCTGCTGCTCCCGGCGTCCGGGTCAGCCGCCGAAGTCGAGAAGGCGTTCCGAACGCCGATCCGGCTGGTGAAGCTGCCCGGCGGCCGGGTCGCATACGCCAACAGCCGCCCGGCCATGGTTCCCGCCGACGCGGCGACCTGGGTGACCGGGATCATCGGCCTGGACAACCTCGTCTTGCCCAGGCCCGCCTTGGCCAGCACCGCCCCGGCCAGCACCGCCCTGGCCAGCACCGCCCCGGCCAGCCCGGTCACGGCCCCCGGCGCGGCACGGCCGTCCGCCGGGATTCCGCGTGCCTGCCATGCCGCCAGGACCACCCCGGCCACGTTCACGGCCGACGAGATCGCCCGCGCCTATGGGTTCGACGCCGTCTATCACCGCGGCTTCCTCGGCCGCGGCAGCACCGTCGCGCTGTTCGAGGAAGCCGACTACGCCAACTCCGACATCGCCACGTACACGCGGTGCTACCGGATCAGGCCGGTCATCCGGCGGGTGCGCGTCGACGGCGGCACCACGATCAAGGCCTCCGGCCTGGCCCTTGAGGAAGAGACCTCGGACATCGAGACGGTGACCGGCCTGGCGCCACGGGCGCGCATCCTGGTCTACGAGGCCCCTGGCAACAGCCTGGCCACGATGATCGACAACTACGCCGCGATCATGCAGCAGGACCGCGCCCAGGTGGTCAGCAGTTCCTATGGCTACTGCGAGCAGGTCCTGGCCGCCGGCCATCTGACCGTCATCCTGGCAGAGGCGGGAATCTTCGCCGACATGGCCATCCAGGGCCAGTCGATGCTGGCGGCCAGCGGCGACGCCGGATCGGAGCAGTGCCTGCCGTTCCTGGCGAGCCTGCACCGCCACGCCTATCAGCTGGCGGTCGGAGACCCGGCAAGCCAGCCTTACGTCACCGGCGTCGGCGGGACCGCGATCATCCGCTACGGATTCCCGCCCGCGGAGACGGCCTGGAATCAGACCGGTCCGCATGGCGACGGCTCGGGCTTCCGTGCTCCGTTCGACGGCCGGAACGGCCGGCCGAAGGGGTACCCATCCAACGCGGCCAGCGACGGCGGCATCTCCGGCCTCTGGCGGATGCCGCGCTGGCAGCGAGGGTTCGACACCAGCGGCAACAGCAGCGGCATCCCCTGCGGCGCGCTCCGCGGCGGCCTGTGCCGCGAAGTGCCCGACGTCTCCGCGCTCGCGGCCGCTGACTCCGTCGCCACTCCGGGCTACGCGATCTACGGCACGGCCGGAGTGTTCAACGGCCGCGGCTGGCAGAGCATCGGCGGAACGAGCCTCGCCTCGCCGCTGTGGGCCGCGCTGGTCGCCCTCGCCGACCAGCAGGCGCCGACCCATCGCCTGGGCCTGGTGTCACCGGCGCTCTACCGGATCGACCGCGCCGATCCTGGCGCCTTCAACGACGTGACCGCCGGCGACAACAACTACCTGGCCAGGGCGGGCTCGCCGTCCAACGACACCTGCACCTACCGGGGCACGCACCACCTCCCGTGCTACCGGGCCACCCGCGGCTACGACC